>CAXCCM010000180.1:0-3572 GCA_963981005.1 uncultured bacterium
CTGGAATAAGTAAACCATAAGAATCTTTGTAGAAATATGCTGCAATAAACAATCCGCCCAACAGCAGCATAAATAAATTCTGATTAAATCCAATGAATAATCTTAATCCCGAGATCGATAGACCCACAAGTATTAATATTATACCTGCGATAATTTGACCCTTACGTTCATTTTTCATATTTCTCTCCTATTTTAATAATATCATTTTATTCACTTGCTGAAGATCACCAACCCCTAATTTATAAAAATATATCCCAGAAGAAACAGACTGTCCTGAATTGTCTGTACCATTCCAAATGCCTGCCCCTTCGTCTCCGCTCAGGGTGATCGGCAAGTTTTTCACTTTTTGTCCTTTTAGGTTATATATTATTATCTCTGTATTTTCTGTGATCTCTGTGGTTAAACTGAATGAAATAGTTGTAGTTGGATTAAATGGATTTGGATAATTACTTATTCTGTAATTCGCAATTGCAAATTCGTAATTTTCTATTCCCACTCCGTTCCATTCATAAGCTCCAATATCTATTGAATCGTTATATGTTCGCACATTTCCGGCAAGATCAAATTCAGGAAGATCATAGCCAAATGGGAGAAAATATGTTCCGGATTCTATACAGGGAGAATCAGCTTCTAAACTGTATTGATGTGCACCAGATCCAGTAAAAAGTGGTTCTTCATTAATATTTCCTTTTCCATCATGTCCAAATTCAATATCATTGTAAATAGTATAAAATGCTTTGCAATTCATAAGTTGATGCGGATCGTAAAAACTTGTTTCATTGCCCCAAATTATATTGTTTGCGATCTGCGGTTTTGAAATGTATGTATGAATTGCTGCCGTTTCATGAAATGTTTCTTCGTTAAGAACATAATTGGAAACGATTGTATTATTGGTAATTCTAGGATACGAATATGAACAATAAATTGGAGAACCACTGATGAACGCATAATTGTTTTCAAATAAATTTCCATATATCTTTGGAGCTGAATGATATTCAAAACTAATTGCTCCACCATAATCAGCTATATTATTTCTAAATAAACAGTTTGTTATCTCCAGATCAGACACACCGTAAACTTGGATCGCTCCGCCATATTCTGTAAATGATTTTGAATATTCTAAAATGCAATATTCAAATTTTGATGTATTATTTAATGTTGATACATTATTAAACTTTATCCCGTTCCATGCACCATATTCAGAATAGTCCAATATAAAGGCTTCTGGAAATTCACTTGTGAAATGAATAAGATCATCAGCTTCTCCATTTGCTATAATTGCGCCGTTTACATCTATCGAATAATAATCCTGAAATTCTACTTTCACACCTGAATCTATACTCACCGTAACGCCATTTTCAATTACAACATCAGCAACTATTTTTACTGTATCTGCACTCCAAAATTCATCTATGGTGATGTTCCCACCAACCTCTATTGAGCTTCTATGAATTTTATTTATTGGGAATTTCACTTCATTTTCGGGCAAATTTACATATCTTTTTTCAAGTGGGAAGACTTGGCAGCCATAACCTTCTGCAGGTGATCCGGAAGCTACAGAATAGTCTCCATTTCCGGGATCAGCAAGCTGAGGATTTGTTCCAATTACATTGTTACCAGCAGCCCAACTGACTGCCTGAGGAGGGTTTCAACCATATTCGCATAACTCAACAAAATGTTTAGTTCCATCTAAATTAATCTCTTCTTCAGAATGATATGACCAATTATCAAGCAGAGTTGGAATTCCATAAGTTGCATAAAATATACTAATTGCCACATTTGAACCTGTTGGTAGCCACTCCATTGGCACACCGGTTAGATGAGTAAAATCATCACCCGTATCAACCGCATCTACAAATATATTTCTTTCAAGGGTTATGTTCCCACCAGTCCCCTGAAGACGGATCGCATGATCCTGCGGCTTATAAAATGTACAATACTGAACATAACCTGTCGGCAATACTTCTCCAAATTCATTATTAAATCCACGATATCTAATATTCCCATTAATTATTATACAATTATCAATGTCGAGTTTGTTGTTACAAAATGAAATGCATATCTGTTCGCCTTCAAGATCTAATATTGCTCCGTTCCCCTCAATGCGAGCATTCAATCCTTGTGGGCCAGATAACTCATCAATAATGGGATCATAGATTGGTCCGATAAGAAGACCACCTGTATAAGTTACACCTGTTTCTAAAGCCAGATATTTGTCATACTCTCCCTGAGTTGGAGCTGTTTTATAAACTTCTTTTAGGGTGATCGAATAAATATTGCTAGTACCTATTAATAAGAGTAAAATCAATAATCTTTTCATTTCTTATCTCTAACTTTTCTTTTTTTCTTCCAACCCAGAAACGAGATTGGTGCATAAGGTGAATCTAATTCTGCTTTAGTTATTCTCTTATTCATAATTCCCCACATTACGGCTACCAGAGCAAGTAACCCGAACGAAGAGAATACTTGAACAATGCAAAGAAAATTAAACAAACCATGCATGAACATCGACATTAGTAAACCACCAAAAACCACTATAATTTTTTTATTGGAACTAAATTTATATTTAGCTAAAGCGTAACCCCAAAAGCTAGAAAAAAGTGCGTGACCGGGAACAGAAAGGAAAGCTCTTATAAGGAGTGTGTTTGAAAGCATTGAAGGACCTTGCGAATAAGCCCTTACCAAATACATAGCATTTTCTAGTGAAGCAAATCCTAACGCTACAGCCGCAGAATAAACTATTCCATCCATTGGTTCATTGAAATTCTTATTTCTGTAGAAGAACACCCAAACCATCAGGAATTTAGCAAATTCTTCTAATATTGGAGCCGCAATAACAACTCTTGTAAACATATCCAATTTAAATAGTCTTTGCGTTCCAATAACTACAAAAGTTGCTAGAATTCCAGTTAAATATGCATAAATGATCATTATTTTGGGTTCTGGTTCAAGTTTATCACGCTTATAGAAATACCACAACCAGTAAAGTCCCGGTGCGAAACCAATTAGAATATAAAGCATATCAATCCCTCTTTAAAGTTTTATGAGTTTCTTTAAGCCATTTTATTATCTCGATCTGCTGCGGACATCTTGGTTCACATTCACCACATTCTATGCATTTATCTGCTCTATTATCTTCACCTAAAAAGAAATTATAAAACATCTTACTCCGCTTCAGATCGTCGTACATTACATTCATCATATACATTCCTAAAACTGATGAAATCGAAACTCCATGAGGGCAAGGTTCGCAATATTTACAAGTCGTACAGAAAAAAGGTGATCGTTTTAAATATGCTTCTCTTATTGTTTGGAACAAATCTAGTTCTTCATCGGAAAACATCCCAATTTTTGCTCGTTTTGCACTTTCAATATTTTCTTTTACGTGTTGCATTGTCGTCATCCCGCTGAGTAAAATTGGAACATCTTGTTTATTCCAGAGCCACTGCAAAGCACCATCTGCATAGGAACGTTTCACAGTGAATTTCTGCCATAGTTTTACGATTTCTGCAGGTGGATCTTTAGCCAATTGCCCGCCACGTAACGGCTCCATGATTATAACTTCAATATTG
>CAXCCM010000181.1:0-3570 GCA_963981005.1 uncultured bacterium
TAGGTGCTGGAATAAGTGTTGGTTTAGGAGCTATTACAACAGGTATCGGATCTGGAATAATTGCCGGAGAGGGATCTCATGGTGTAATGAAACAGCCAGAAGCAAATGATCAATTGTTTAGAACAATGTTAATTGGGCAGGCAGCGGCACAAACTGCAGGTATTTTTGCATTAGTAATTTCTATGTTGCTTATTTATGGCGGATTTGATGTAGTTGATGGCGGCTGGTTTAGAGCTGCAGCACTTTTATCTGCAGGACTGGCAATGGGAATTGGTGCTTTAGGACCATCTTTAGGCGCTGGATATTCTGGTGGAGAAGCTTGTAAATCGGTTGCACGAATGCCAAAACATGGAAATGCAATAATGGGGAATATGCTTATCGGACAGGCGTTGTCACAGACTTCTGCAATATTTGCGCTTGTTGTTTCACTATTGCTTTTATACTCAGTTCCAGCTCAACCGGAAGGTTTGGCTATCGGTAAAATATTATTTAGATCTATTTCAATTGTAGGTGCAGGATTAGCAATTGGATTTGGAACGATAGGTCCCGGAACAGGAATTGGATATGTTGCTGGCAGAGCAAATGATATGTTGGGAAGATTTCCTAAAGAAAGATCGAAAATAATGAGAACAATGTTTTTGGGAGCAGCAGTATCGGAATCTACAGCGATCTATTCGCTTGTGATTTCATTTTTGCTGATCTTTGCAGTATAAATAATTTAATATGAGGATATTGGAGGAAAAATGGAATTAACATTAGCACAAGGAATCGTAAAAGCTTCTGCACTTTTGGGTGCTGGAATGTGTATGGGAATGGGTGCTCTGGGACGTGGAATCGGTGAAGGATTTGTTGCTGGTAAAGCTTGTGAAGGTATCGCACGTTCACCTGAAAATGCAAGTTTAATTACACGTACAATGCTTGTTGGTCAGGCTGTGTCTGAGTCTACTGGTATTTACTCTTTAGTTATTGCTCTTTTGTTGATTTTTTCTACTTAAGGTAAAACTAAGAACCAGTCTTGAAGTAGTTGGGTGCAATAGCTTCCAACAACTAAAAATTTTAATTTGGAGATCTTATGATTAGTATAGATTATTCTTTCATTATCGTGATCCTGAATTTCGTGCTTTTACTGATCGTTTTGAATAAGATTCTTTATAAACCGATCAAGAAATTCTTAGAGGAACGGCAGAAGGCAATAGCTTCTGACCTTGATGAAGCAAAAGCTTCACGTGTACAGG
Organism: uncultured bacterium; assembly: GCA_963981005.1. GTDB lineage: Bacteria > Cloacimonadota > Cloacimonadia > Cloacimonadales > TCS61 > Tenebribacter. The sequence continues at coordinate 1,236 of CAXCCM010000181.1, forward strand.
CAGAAAAGCTTGTTGAAGAAAAAAGTGAAGAACTTAAGCACTCTGCTGAAGAGATCAGGAAGATGAAGAATGCAGCGACAAGTGATGCTGAAGGTAAAGCAAGAGATATCATGAAGAATGCAAAAGAACAGGAAAAGCGGATTTTGCAGGATACAGAAGAGCAGCTTGAAACAGAAAAAGTAAAAGTTATGGAAGTAATTGAAGATGAACTTGCAGAAATGGTTGCAGAACTTTCTGCTAAATTCCTTTCAGAAAAACTCGATGAGAAAAAAGACCACGACCTAATAAGGAAGATTATCTCAGAGAGGGAAAAGTAAGTGAAAGATATTCTCGCAGCTCAACGATACTCTAAGGCAATTATTAGTGATCTTACGGAAAATGAGATCAATTCTATATTGGCTGATATTGAGTTGATGAGCAGTTCCTTACAAAAAGAGCCTGAACTTGTAAATGCAGTTAACTCCTATTTATTTCCGCAAAATAAACGTATGGAAATTGCTATGGCAATGACGCAGAAATTTGCCAATACAGCACTTTGGGAAAACCTTTTTAGTATTCTTATTAAGAAGCACAGATTTAACATAATTAAAGTAATCTTAAAAGACTTGGAAGATAAGATTTTTGCCAAGAGAAACCTGATAAAAGTTAAACTTGTTGTGGCTCATGAATTACCAGAAAATGTACTCAACTCTATTTCGGAAAAATTAGAAGTGATTCTTGAAAAAGATGTATTATTAGATATAAATATTGAACCTGAAATATTGGGCGGATTTGTTGCAACAACAAATTCCCTGCTTATTGATGGATCAATAAAAAATAACTTAGTTAAATTATTAAAAGTTAAGTCAAAAAAAAAGAAATGAGGTCAGTATGAAAATACAACCAGATGAAATAAGCTCGATCCTTAGAGATAAAATTAAAGGATTGCAATTTGAAATAGATATTTCTGAAACAGGAAAAGTTGTTCAGGTGGGAGATGGAATTGCCCGTATATATGGAATGGACAATGTAATGGCAGGTGAGATGATAGAATTCCCCGGTGGTGTTATGGGAATGGCTTTAAACCTGGAAGAAGATAATGTTGGATGTATTATTTTTGGTGAAACACGTAAAATAAAAGAAGGTGATATTGCCAAAAGAACTAAGAAAATTTTGCAAGTACCAGTTGGCGAAGCAATGCTTGGTCGTGTTGTGAATGCGCTTGGTGAACCGCTTGATGGTAAAGGTGAAATTAAAACTGACACATTTATGCCTGTTGAACGTAAAGCTCTAGGTGTTGTTGAAAGACAACCGGTTAAGGAACCTCTTCAAACAGGTCTTAAAGCAATTGACTCGATGATCCCAATTGGAAGAGGACAGCGTGAACTGATAATTGGAGACCGTCAAACAGGTAAAACTGCGATTGCAATTGATACAATATTAAATCAGAAAGATACGGATGTAATCTGTATTTATGTTGCGATAGGGCAAAAGAAATCGTCTGTTGCAAAGATAGTGAATACTTTAGAAGCAAGCGGAGCAATGGAATACACAATAGTTGTTGTTGCATCTGCTGCTGAATCTGCTTCCTTACAATATCTTTCACCATACTCAGGATGTACAATGGGTGAATTTTTCAGAGATAATGGAAAGCACGCTCTTATGATTTATGATGATCTTTCTAAACATGCTGTTTCATACAGAGAACTCTCACTTCTTCTTAGAAGACCTCCGGGACGTGAAGCCTATCCTGGTGATGTTTTCTATCTTCACTCACGTCTTTTAGAAAGAGCTTCTAAACTTAATGATGAACTTGGTGGTGGCTCACTTACAGCTCTTCCAATTATAGAAACACAAGCGGATGACTTAACAGCATATATTCCTACAAATGTAATTTCTATTACAGATGGTCAGATATTCTTAAGTAACCGTCTGTTCTATTCTGGAATTCGTCCTGCTATTAATGCTGGACTTTCTGTTTCGAGAGTTGGTGGTAGTGCTCAGTTGAAATCAATGAAAAGTGTAACTGGTCAGCTTCGTGTAGCTTTGGCACAATACGCAGAACTTGAAGCTTTTGCTAAGTTCGGTTCCGACCTTGATAATGCAACTCAGGCTCAGCTGACCAGAGGTAAAAGATTGGTTGAGATCTTGAAGCAGGGACAATATTCACCTCTTTCTGTGGCTAAACAAACATTTATAATTTTCATGGCTAACGAAGGCTACTTGGATGATATTGAAACTGGAAATATCCAGAAAGTAGAAGAAGAACTTTATTCAACTTTAGATTCCGAATATAAAGAGTTTATGGATGGAATGATAAAAGATAAATTGAATGATGAAACTAAAGATGCAATGC
>CAXCCM010000182.1:0-3538 GCA_963981005.1 uncultured bacterium
CAGAACCAGAAGAATTATCAGTAAACTGAGTTGTTTCACCCAAACACGCATTTGTATAAGAGAAATTTGCAGTAGGTAAAGGATTAACTATGACACTTTTAGTAACGGTATCAATACATCCATTTGCATTAGAAATGACCAGAGACACATCATATGTTCCGGCACTTTGATATACATGAAATGGATTAGTATTTGTGTCTGAACTTCCATCATCGAAGTCCCAATTGTAAGAAGTTATTCCAACTCCAGAACCAGATGATAAGTCATTAAAGAAAGTGGTATCATTTAAGCAAGCTTGATTAAAGCTGAAGTTGGGTTGAGGTAGAGGATCGACTTTGATTGTATGTGCAATACTGTCTTTACACCCATTCACATTGGTTACTACCAGAGATGCTGTAAATGATGAAGGACTTGCATATGTATGCGAAACATTTTTTCCATTAGCCGAGCTAGCATCACCAAAGTAATACGTCCAACTATTATTAGCCGATCCATGCCATTGAGATTGATCGTAAAAGTGAGTGAGTTCATTGAGACAAACAGTATCGAAAGTAAACTCAGCCACAGGTAGAGAGTCAACAACTACATTTTTAATGACAGAATCGATACATCCATTTGTATTTGTGACAATCAGTTTAACAGAATATGAGCCAGAAGCACTATACATATGGCTAGGGCTTTGAGAGGTAGATGAAGTAGAATCACCAAAGCTCCAGCTCCAATTATTAAGGCTAGCACCAGAACCAGAAGAATTATCAGTAAACTGAGTTGTTTCACCCAAACACGCATTTGTGAATGAAAAGTTTGCAATAGGAAGTGAATCTACTTGAACTGCATAAGTAATACTATCAGTACAGTTGTTTAGATTAGTCACCCTTAAAGTAACATTAAATGTTCCAGGATTTTGATATAAATGTGATGGGCTGTGTAATGTAGAAGATGTTCCATCACCAAAATCCCAATGTTGATTTATTATTCCAACACCTGAACCATTTGACAGGTTAGTAAAAGCCGTAGAATCATTAAGACAGACTTTGGAGAAATTAAAATCAGGTTGAGGTAAAGGCACTACCAGAATACTAATTGTATCATAATTTGTACATAATAAATCACTGACTTGTAAATAATAAGAATACAATCCAGTATTTATTGGTGTGAAGACAGGATTTGAAATGTTTGCATTAGCAAGATAATTAGTAGGTGTCCAAGAATAACTGCAATTACTGCATTGCGTACTTGTTCCCAATTCAATACTATCATTAATACAAATTGTATCATCAACTCCAGCATCTACTAATGGTAATGGAAATATAGTAAATGATCTGAATGAAGAATCTGAGCCACATTCGTTTGTCGCTTTGAAATAGATGGAATAAACCCCTGCCGAATCATAAGTTATTGAATCAGGAATTAAATTATTAGATGAAGAAGGAATTCCTCCAGGAAAAGTCCAAGAATATGATGTTATTAAACTGCTATTACTATCAACATATACAATAGGATTTATACTTGTATTTAGACAAGCATTATTTATAGGATAAATAAAAACTTCGGGTTTGCCTATAACGGTAATGGTAAAACATTGCGTATCTGCACCACAATGGTATGAAAGAATTAAACAAATTGTGTAAGTTCCATTACTATCAAAAATAATAACTGGTTCTTGTGAAAGACTATCTGTACCTGCAATAAATCTCCAATAATTTGAAGGACTTATTGAATAGTAATATGAAAGACTTCCGCCAATTGAACTATCTGAAAAGTGAACGGTTAAAGGTGCACATCCTTGAGTGGTATCTATTGATAATTTTATATTTGGTATAGTATCAATAACAATGGTTTTGAAAGATGTATCATAACCACAGCTATTTTGTGCAATTAATTGGATAGTATATGTACCTGATTTTTGATATGTATGACTAACTGACTGTGTATCTGTAGTGTATGTAGTTGTATTGTCTCCGAATTTCCATTGAAATAATTGAAAACTATCTGGATTGCATAACATTGAAGAAGAATCTTTACATTGGAAAATGGAATGGTTATTAAAAACATTATATGCAGGTGCACAATAATTAGGTGTATCAATGGTAAATTGAGCATCAATTTTATCACAGATATAGATAGGAGCTGCAATTGCTGAGGCAGCTGGATTTGTCAAATTTGGCTTGCAAGCATTTGTAACGATTACTTCAACACCAAAAGAGCTTTGATATGTTATTGCTCCAACATTAATACTACTTCCGCATGAAGATTTAGTATATGTATGCGTAATTGTAATTTTACCACTGGTGTCCATATGTGCTATGATTGTATCATAATTCCATGTTATTCGAGTTCCATCATGAAAATCCCATGTTAAAAAAGATGTTGGAGAAATATTAGTAGGAGATGAGGAAAAGGTATATGTTTGAGGAGCACATCCATCAGTTTGTGGTTTTGTAACACTTACACTTGGTGTTGTTTCATTAATTATTGAAATAGTTTCTGTATTTGTACACCCATTACTTCCAAAAGCTGTAATCAAAACAGAATAAACGCCAAGTGGATATTTATGTGTTAAATCGTTTCCATAAGTCCAACTGGTATAAGGTATATTAGTGAAAGTTGCATCTCCCCAATTGATAGAAAAAGAATCAATATAATTAGGTGTTGAAGCCAGGTTTTTAAATTTTATTGTAGTATCTCCGCTAGAATTGCAATAGGTGAAAGAGCCGTATGTATTTGGTTTTTTTGGCCTTGCTTTAATATGTATTGTTTTAGTAATATCATCAGAACAAGAGTTATTATCTGTTATTGTTAATTTCACATTATGTGTTTTAAATCCACTGCCAATATCACTATATGTTACAGATGGGGAATATGATGTTGAGGCTGTATTATTCCATTGATAGGACAAGGTATTTCCTGAAGAAGTACTTGTGAAATTAATTGTAGCAGGGGAGCATATGCTATCAGGAGAAAATGTGAAGTTAGCAACTGGTAGTGAATTAACTACAATAATAACAGAATCTGTATTTGAACATAATGCTGAATCAATTATTGTAAGAACAAAAGTATCGGTTACTGTTGGTGTTACTGTTGGATTTGAAATGGTATCATTTGAAATGGTTGTTGAGTTTAAGCTTACCCATGCATAAGTGTAAGGAGATATTCCACCACTAGCAGATGGGTACCCTCCAAGTACAACGGATGATCCTAAACATATGGATGTATCACTTCCTGCATTAGCATTGCATTGAGCATTTATTACATTACATTTTAGAAGAAAAAGTAAAACAAAAGCTGCAATTGATTGAATCTTAATTTTTCTTTTACAAAAAGATTGAATAAACTTAAACACGGATTGACAATATATTGTATTACATATTGTCATAAAATTATAATATATGTATGAAGAGTCATTTTATTGTGTTTTGACTATTAATCTAATATATGAATAATTAAGTAATAAGACCGTTGCAAAACCAATTATTCTATAATGGGGAGTGTAAATCAAACTCTGTCTGGTTATAATTTCCTTTAATTTCAAATTTAT
>CAXCCM010000183.1:0-3523 GCA_963981005.1 uncultured bacterium
TGGTGTTTTGCCAACCTTTAGCCACGATAAACTGCGTTCTGAATTAATTGGCAAAAGTTCACGATATTCTTTTGCTTTTAATTTATCAAAAAGCTTATGCCACTTTGCTGAATTCTTGATCTTCCCATAATGATATAAAGTTTTCAAAACTCCTTTTGGCGGGATCTCTGGTGTGTTTTCTTTCTCACAGACTGGGCAAAGATATGTTACTTCATTCTGTTCATATTTTGCGCCACAAGTTATACATTCAAAATAATATTTATTTTCTTGTTTCATTATACAATCCAATTTATTCTATTTTTTCTTAATTGCATTCAAAACTTTTTCCGGTGTTAATGGAACCGAACGGATCCTTACACCTACCGCATTATATACAGCATTTGCAATCGCAGCAAGTGGTGTATCAATTCCAATTTCACCTACAGATTTTGCACCGTATGGTCCAGCGGGATCATAACTTTCTGCAAATTCAACAGTAATTTTCTTCACATCTTTTCTATTTGGAATTTTGTACTTCATAAAGTTGTTAGTTTGCATTTTCCCATCATCAGAATAAATCACATCCTCAAACATTGCCATTCCAATACCTTGCAGAATTCCACCTTCTACCTGAATTTTTGCTAGATTTGGGTTTATCGTAGTTCCACAATCTACCACTGCAACATAATCTAGAATATCAACTTTTCCTGTTTCAGTATCAAGCTCAATTTCTACAAAACCAGCCATAAATGGAGGTGGAGATTTTGGACTTGTATTAGAACCCGAAGCGATAAGCTGTTTCATATCTGCACCAAATTTATAATACAATCCTTCAGAGAGTTCTTTTAATGTAATTGACTCACCACCGAATTTTGATTTGAAAATACAATTTTCAAATATAATGTCATCTTTATGTACTGCATGGAGAGCTTTTGCTGCTTCTTCAATGAGCTTTTCTCTCATATTCAATCCAGCTTTTCTGGCAGCATTTCCCGAAACAAATGTAGTGCTAGAAGCATAAGCTCCAACATCATAGGGTGTTGTGTCTGTATCAGAAGAGGTTATAACAATTCTATCTACCGGAACTCCGATTGCCTCAGCTGCAATTTGGCTAAGAACGGTATCACTTCCTGTTCCCAGGTCAGTAGCACCAACAAGTAGGTTAAAAAATCCATCGTCATTTAATTTTAAAACTGCAGCACCCATATCTAAAAGTGGAATTCCTGATCCTTGCATGGCAATTGCAGTTCCTACACTACGTATTTTATTAGCGGTAATTTGTTTTGAGGGAAATTTCTTTTTCCAGCCGATCAATTTTTTACCACGCTTTATACAGTAATCAAGCTTACAGCTTTCCATTACCTGAGCAATACCTTCGCCACCTTCTCCCATAACACTGAAAACAGGTGAAGATTCACCTTCTCTAATACAGTTTTTTAGACGTAATTCTACAGGATCCATTTTGAGTTTTGCAGCAAGTTCGCACATTGCAGATTCAACTGCGAAATTTGCCTGAATAGCTCCATAGCCACGATAAGCGCCAGCAGAGCACTTATTTGTATAAACTACTTTTCCTTCAAAACGAAGTGCCCTTGCTTTATTATACATAGGAAGAAGTTTAGAACCTGCAACCATAAATGTTGTTAGAGAATGCTCTCCATAAGCTCCGGTATTAGAAAGAATCTGCATATCGAAAGCTTGCAAATTGCCTTCTTTATCCGCTCCTAACTGGATATCCATTCTCATTTGATGGCGGGTAAAAGTACTTTCATTAACCTCTTTTCTTGTATAGAAACATTTAGATGGTTTACCTGTTTTTAGTGTTACAATTGCTGTAAAAAGGTCATTATGAACTTGCTGTTTGGCTCCAAACCCACCACCAATTCTTGGTTTAATGACCCTAATGTCACGTAAAGGTTTTCCTAAGGCTTCACCTATTATACGACGTGTATGATATGGATTTTGAGTCGAAGAAATTATGTTTAATCTTTCCTGAACATCGATGTAAGCGGTTGATGTGTGCGGCTCCATCGCTGTTTGCTGTTGTGCATGAGTATAATATCTCTCGCTTACAACGAAGTCACATTCAGCTAATGTTTTCTCAACATCACCCACGATCATTGTATCCATGTAACTACAGGCAATATTGTTTTTTACATCAAGTCCCATTGGGAACATTGTATAAATTTCTTTTTCTGGATGAATGATAGATTTGTGACCTATTGCTTTCTCAAAATCAAGTACAGGTTCAAGAACCTCATAATCCACTTCAATTAGTTTAAGTGCATCATCAACAACTTTTTCTGTAGTTCCGGCAACTATTGCAACTTCATCACCTACATAACGAACATAATTATCTAAAATAAATTTATCTTTTGGAGATGGTTCAGGATAACCCTGGCCTGCTCTTGTAATTGGAATTCGGGGTACGTCTTTATAAGTAAGAATGCACTCGATTCCTTCTACTTTATGTGCCTTTTTTGTATCAATTGATTTAATTTTTGCAAATGCGTATGGACTTCTAAGTAACTTAACTATTAAAGCACTTTCAACTGCAAGGTCATCTGTATAAGCAGAGGCTCCTTTTAATAAACCTCTTCCATCAACTTTTGGGATTGAATGGTTAACTTCTCTAAATTTCATCATTTCACCCCCATATATTTTTTAATGCCACGGAGTTGGCCCTCATAACCACTGCATCTGCAGAGATTTCCAGCTAAGTAATGATTGATCTTCTCTACTGTTGGATTCTTCAATTCCTTTTTCATTGCATAAGTGGTAAGAACAAGAGATGGCCCACAATATCCACATTGATCAGCTCCTTCACTAACTATCAGATCAACTATCTTGTCGGCTTTTTTACCCAGGCCTTCAACGGTAATGATCTTAACATTTTGTGCTCTAGCAGCTAAGAATTGACAAGAGAGAGTTGGTTTCCCTTTAATAAGAACAGAGCAAACACCACAAGTTCCTGTGTCACAACCTTTTTTAACACTTTTAAATCCAATTTTTCTAAGAATATCTAAAAGGTATTCATCACCGTCAATATTAGTGTTATAAAATTTATTATTAATATTTAATTTAAGTTTCATTATAGAACCTCCTGCAAAGCACGTTTCACAAGAATTGGTGCGATCATTTTTCTATATTTACTCTCAGCTCGCAGATCTTTACCAAACTTAATTTCATCTGCAATCATATTGGCTGCCTCATCAATCTTATTGTTATCAGAATTTATAAATTGAGCTGCTTTTACAGATAGTTTGGCAATTGTTGGACGAGTTCCAACAGCAATTTTTATGCCATTATAATTGGAAACAGCAACAGATAAGATCGCAAAATCCGCACTAGAATTGCGCAGCATTTTATACGAACTTTTCCCTTTTTGTTTCTTTATGATTATTTTTTTTAAAATGTCTCGCTTGATGTTCCAATTTGAGATAAAGTCACTAAAAGATACAATACCATTTTCTTCAAATTCAAGTTCGCAATCCAAAACGAGCAAAGCTGTATTGATCTCTGTAAATCCTAAACGACCAAAAAT
>CAXCCM010000184.1:0-3523 GCA_963981005.1 uncultured bacterium
ATTTCCTGGTTATCTTACTTCCAGTCAGATAAATGTTTTTGAAACTCATGCTCAAGATTTTGCACAACTTCATCCGGATATGAATTTCATTATTAAAAGCCAATCTGAAATATTTAGTGAATTTGGGGGTAATAATCCTGAACCACAAGCTATAGAAGATTATCTTGAGCTTGTATTTTATGGTGATGGATCACCAGAATATCCTGGACATCCGGAAATGCAATATGTGATTTTGTTGGGATCTGGAATTGAAAACTGGAATCCGCAAAATAATAAAAATAAAATCATTGTAGCACTGGTTCCAAATTCGGTTGTTAGTGATGATGAATTTGTTGATTTTGATGATGATAACAGACCCGACTTAATTATCGGTAGGATCCCAGCTCAGAATGATCAGATGATGGAACATTATTTACAAAGAATAGAGGAATATACTCAAAATCCTAATCTGGATTTTTGGCGTAATGAAGTATTGATAATGGCAGATGATGAGCACAAGGGTGATACACTAGAAGGGTTGAGCCTAACAAGTGGTTTAAATCACACAGCTCGTGCACAGGATACTGAAGATTTTGTTTCGGATACGATAATTATTGATAAAGTGCTTGGAATTGAATATGGATTTGATGAGTATCAAAATAAACCTGAAGCTCGTACAGCTCAGTTAGAAAAGATTAATCAAGGAAAACTGATCTGGTATTTTATTGGGCACGGTAACGAAGATGTGATGGGTGATGAAGATTACTTTAGAGCTTCTTTACACATGGATCTACTGGATAATATGGAGCACTTACCACTATTATTGGCAGCATCTTGTGAGATTGGAAAATTCGATAATACTGAGATAGATTGCATTTCCGAGAAATTTCTCTTTCATGAAGGTGGTGGCTCAATTGCTTCTATTGCTGCAACTGCCAAAGTGAGTGGTGGTGCAAATACAATTTTAATGAAATATCTTCTTAGGAATATAGTTGATGAAAGAATGAATATTGGGAATGCATTAAGAGATGCAAAACTGAATTCTAATGCGGGATTGATAAACAGCCAGTTCTTTAATATTATGGGTGACCCGATTATTGATGTTCTTCCTCCATTGAGCTGTGGAAGCATTGTTGGAATTCCCGATAGTGTTCAAGCAAGGCAAACAGTTAGCATTAGTGGTGATTATGAAAATGCTATAAATGGTATTGGTGAGACACGTGTATATGAATCAAAATATAATAAATTTTATGAAAATACACTCACAACATCTACTCAATCTTACCATTATGAAGTTGATTACACAAATAATGGGCATACATTCTATTTTGGAAATATCGAAATAAATAATGGTGAGTATGATGCACAATTTATAGTTCCGGAAGATGTTCATTCCGGTGATGAAGGAAGAATATTGAATTATGTAAATGACACCAGCTCATCTATAGATTATTTGAACAGTTATCTTCCAATGAAATTAAGCAGTATACCAGTTGATGTAATAAGTACAGGTTCACCTGAAGTTGAACTTTTAATTGATTCCCCAAGTTTTATTGCAGGTGATTTTGTATCCACCAACCCCGAGTTAATGGCTAACATTCAAGATGAAAATGGAATTAATGTTCTGGGCTCTTCTGGGCATTGCATTCTACTTATTGTAGATGGATCGTTAACACCTGTTGATATAACTGAGGGATTTATGTATGATACTGGTTCGGCTACCAATGGCGTACTCACTTGGCAATTAGAAGATCTTTCGGAAGGGAATCATTCAATTCAGCTTATTGTGTTTGACAACCTGAATAATCCAACAGTTGCAGAAACAAATTTTGTATGCAAAAGTTCAGGAGCAGTTTCTATTGAACAGATGCTTCCATATCCGAACCCTATGAGCGATGGTGGATATTTCACTTTTGTTATTACAGAAGATTCTGATATCACAATTACAATATATACTCTTACAGGTAGGAAAATTAAAACCATAAAGCAACTCAATTCTTTAACTGGATATAATCAGATTTCTTGGGATGGCAAAGATGATGACGGAGATGAAATTGCCAATAATACATATTTCTATAAGATCAAAGCTAATCAATTATCTAATAACAAAATTACAGAGAAAATTGGTAAATTGATTATTTTAAAGTAGAGAGTTGACAAGAAATAGTAATAATTTTCTTTTGAACAGCTAAAAAGGTTATATATAAAAATTTAGTAATAATATATAATATAAATGCGGAGGACATATGAAAACCATTAGGAATATTGCTCTTGTAGGAGCTATCGGTGCTGGAAAGACCAGTCTTGTTGAACAGATGTTATTTAACTCGAAAACAACAACCAGGATTGGTAAGATCGATGACGGTACAACTGTCATGGATTTCAACCCAGAGGAAATTGAAAGAAAATCTTCGGTTTCATTGGGAATTGCAAATCTTATGTGGAAAAAAAATAAGATAAATATTTTGGATGCACCGGGTTTAGTTGATTTTAGTTCAGAGCAGATTTCTGCATCAATCGCTGTAGAGACAATTTTATTTGTTGCAAATGGAGCATCGGAATTTGATGTTAGCCTTGAGAAATCAATTGAGTTACTTGTAGATAGACCTGTAGTAAAAGGTTTTATTATTAATAGGCTAGATAATGAAGGTGCTGATTTTAGCAAAGCAATCGAAAGGATTAGAGAGAATACAGATTTTAATCCAACACCTATTTTAATTCCAATTGGAAGCGAGCATAAGTTTTCCGGTATAATTGATATTGCAAAGGGTAAAGCTTTTAAAAATGGTGAAGAGATCGAGATCCCTGCTGACATGACAGATCAAGTTGAAGAAAGTAAAATGGAATTGATGGAAGCTGTAGCAGAGAGTAATGATGAACTCCTAGAAAAGTATTTTGAAGTTGGAGAACTTACAAAAGAAGAGATGACAACAGGCTTGAAAAGTGCAATTTCCCAAGGTAAATTAACGCCAGCTTTTGCAACTTCAGCTACTCATGATGTTGGTGTGACAGACCTGATGGATGCTATTGTTGAATATCTACCTTCACCTGCTGATAGAAATGAACTTCAAATTATAGATAACAAAGAAGAGAAAATAATCCAACTTAACGAAACTGAAGATCTTTTTGCATATGTATTCAAATCATTCTCCGATCCAAACGTTGGTGATATTTCTTATGTAAGAGTTTTCTCTGGTAAGATGACAAGTGGATCTGATGTTTATATCCCAGAAAAAGATAGTAAAGATAGAATTGGTTCTATGTATTATGTTAATGGTAAGAACAGAGTTGATGCAGATGAATTGAAAGCCGGAGATATTGGTGGTTTAGTTAAAATGAAGATCGCTCGTGGTTTTGATTCTATTGTAAATACAAATTCTAAGCGCAGATTCCGTGATATCAAACTTCCAACACCTGTTTATTGGCAAGCTATAAAGGCTGCTAATCAGCATGACGAAGATAAGATTGGTGCTGCAATGGCTAAGTTGTTAGATGAAGATCATACATTAGGAAATTTATTAGCAGATGGTTTACAGAGACATAA
>CAXCCM010000185.1:0-3475 GCA_963981005.1 uncultured bacterium
ACTATTGATTTTCATATCTACTTTCACAACATCTGCAACTCTGAATTCTTTAAATGAATAATCTAAAGATGCATAGCCACGACTAAGAGATTTAAGCCTGTCATAAAAATCAAAAATGATCTCGATTAGTGGCATTTCGTAATGTATCGACAATCTTTTTTCATCAATATACTGCATATCTTTCTGAATACCGCGTCGTTCCTGAACTAAGTTCATAATATTCCCAACAAACTCACTTGGCACAATTACTTCAATATCCATTATTGGTTCTTCAATATTTGCGATTCCAGCGGGATCCGGCATTTCAACTGGATTATAGATCGTTTTTTGAGTCCCATTCTCTAAATTTATTAAAAATTTCACACTCGGTGTAGTAGTTATTATTAAAACATTATATTCACGAGACAATCTTTCCTTAACTATTTCCAGATGCAGCATTCCCAAAAATCCACATCGAAATCCAAAACCTAGAGCAAGTGAACTTTCCGGCTCATATGTAAGCGATGCATCATTCAAACTCAGTTTCCCGAGTGCATCTCTAAGATTTTCATGATCATCTTTCTCAAGTGGAAACACACCACTGTAAACCATCGGTTTAGGCTCTTCAAATCCTGGCAATGCCTCTTTACAAACATCTTCAGCTGTTGTTAATGTATCGCCAACCCTTGCATCAGAAATATTCTTTATATTGGCAATAATATATCCTACTTCGCCTGTCTTAAGCCCTTTTGTTGGAATTTGCTTCAATCCCAAGTAACCAATTTCTTCAATGGCATATTCTTTATTATTAGAAAGTAATTTTATTGTATCACCTCTATTCAGTTTACCATCGAAAATTCGAACCAAAATCACAACGCCTCGATATTTATCGAAATAAGAGTCAAATATCAAGGCTTTAGTTGGTTTATTTTCATAACCAGTTGGAGGTGGAATATCTTTAATTAAACCATCAATCAGTTCTTCAACACCTATTCCGGTTTTTGCACTTATCTTATAAATATGTTCCTGCAAAACTCCAATATTTTCTACAATATCGTGTTCTGTGCCTTCCACATCAGCTTTTGGAAGATCAATTTTATTAATGACTGGAATTATCTCTAAATCATTTTCCATTGCTAGATACATATTGCTCATTGTTTGAGCTTCTATACCTTGAGATGCATCAACAATTAAAAGTGCTCCATCACAAGAAGCAAGACTTCGTGAAACTTCGTAGGAAAAATCTACATGTCCGGGAGTATCAATTAGATTCAGAATATATGTTTTCCCATTTTTTTTATATTCCATACGGATCGCATGAGATTTAATTGTTATCCCACGTTCTTTTTCCAATTCCATATCATCTAATACAAGAGCATCGTGTGATCCCATATCAACAACATTTGTTACCTCTAGCATTCTATCTGCAAGAGTAGATTTACCATGATCTATATGAGCAATAATACAAAAATTTCTTATCAGTTCCTGTTTAGCTGACACCTTTAGTTCCATCCTCAAATTTTAACTTCTATACAGTTCAAAAACCTGCTGTACTGCTCTAGTGTCAATCAATTCCTACATATGCAAGACAGTATTAAATTTAAACTTGACGCCATAAGTGAAATTTTTATCTTTATTTTATCTAAAAAACATAAAGGGTATTTTAATGATAGAAGTAATCCGTGAAAAATGTGTGGGTTGTGAGCTTTGTTTAAAAGCTTGTGCGTTCGATGCAATAGTAATAAATGATAAAATTGCTGAGATAGATTTAGATAAATGTACTCTGTGTGGAGCGTGCGTAAGTGCTTGCCCATTTGATGCAATAATAATAAGAAAATTTGGGCAAGAAGCTATTGATAGAAGCTTGTATAAAGATATTTGGGTTTTTGCTGAACAGAAAAACAATGAGATCGCTCCGGTAGTTTTTGAGTTATTAGGAAAGGGAAGCGAGCTTGCTGAACAACGTGAATGCAATTTGGTAGCTGTTCTTTTGGGTAACCAAGTTGAAGAACTTTCTAAAGAACTCATTGCTTACGGTGCTGATAAAGTTATTTTAGTAGATGATCTAAGATTGAAAGATTTTCTAGATCTTCCATATTCTAAAGCACTCACTGAACTTGCCAAAAAATATAAACCGGAGATCATACTTTCTGGTGCTTCTGTTATTGGACGTTCTTTCATACCAAGAGTTGCAGTGGAGTTACATACAGGCTTAACAGCAGATTGCACAGGTTTAGAGATTGATGGAGAAACAAATAATTTAATGCAAACACGCCCTGCCTTCGGTGGAAATATTTTGGCAACTATCGTAACCCCAAACCATCTTCCGCAAATGGCAACTGTCCGTCATAAAGTTATGGATCCATTGGACAGAGATGATTCTAGAAAAGGAGAAATAATAGTTGAGAACATTGATTTTTCTGAATTAAAGGATGACACAAAGTTCTTGGAATTTGTAAAAGATGAATCTCAAATGGTAAATTTAACTGAAGCAGACCTGGTTGTTGCAGGTGGTAGAGGATTAAAAAGCAAAGAGAATTTTGCAATTATTGAAGATCTTGCAAAAACTATTGATGGCGCAATTGGTGCTTCAAGAGCTTCTGTTGATGCTGATTGGATCTCATACCCACATCAAGTAGGACAAACCGGAAAAACTATAAAACCAAAGATTTATATAGCTGTTGGAATTTCCGGTGCAATTCAGCATCTTGCTGGAATGCAGTCATCGGATTACATTATCGCAATAAATAAAGATCCCGATGCTCCAATTTTTAAAGTTGCTGATCTTGGATTGGTTGGAGATCTTTTTGAGATCATTCCACAAATTACAAAAAAAATGAAATAATATGAATATCAAAGTTGATTCTTGTGTTTGCAATCCAGATAAAATTCTGAACAATGCAAATATAAGGATCAATAGCAAACTTCTTAAGAATAAAACATCACAAATTGATTGTACAAATTTAATTGCCTATCCGCCATTTATAAACAGCCATGATCACCTTATAAGTAATTGGTATCCAAAAGCTGGATTCGGTAAAACGTATCCAAATGTGAATATTTGGGTTGAAGATATGAAGAAAACAGATTCATTCTTAGAAAGGAATAAAGTCTGGATAAACGATGGTTCTTTTGATCTTACACAAACAGAGGCTAATCAGATCGTTCAATTGGGAATTTACAAAAATTTATTTTCCGGATGTGCTGTTGTACAAGATCACATTCCAAACCAGAAACAATCTTATTATAAAAATAATCCAATAAATGTTCTTGAAAATTTTACTCAGCATCATTCCCTTTCGATGGGAAATTGGTGGGGTGGTGGAAGTGCTGAAGAGGAATTCGCCAAAACAGATGGCAAAATCCCATTCATAACACATCTTGGTGAGGGAATTGATAAGCTCTCAGAAATGTGTTTCCCTAAATTGAAGGAGCTTAATCTACTTCAACCGAATACACTCCTCATACATGGAATCGCTCTTTCAAAAGATCAGAT
>CAXCCM010000186.1:0-3464 GCA_963981005.1 uncultured bacterium
TGATCAAGGAAAAGAATCCCGTATTGATAGGCTGATGATAAATACCTTGAAGAAAGAGATTTTAATTATTGATTATAAAACCGGTTTGCATTATGAGGAAGAGCAGCTTGATAGATACAAAGAAATTCTTGATAAGTTTCCGATAGTGATAAAAGAAAATTATGATATAAAAGTAAAATATATTGAAATAAATATTAGCAAAACAAGCAGATAAGTTAATAGAAATAAGTACATTGTAAGAAACTATATTTAAGTAAGTTGTTGACATTATTCTAATAAATACTAATTTTCGAAATAATTATTTTATCAAATTAAATTATCAGAATTTAAACAAAGGAGGAAGAATGAAACTATTTTGGATTTTATTTATTTTTTTTATTATGTTCTCTACAAATATCTTTGCTAATGGTGTATGCATTGAGAACGCAGAAACTGGTGTTTGGTTAGAGCTTGTAGAAAGTGATGTAAATGTTCAAATTGAGAACCAAGTTTGCATATTAACCGCTACCCAACAATTCAGAAATACACTAACAACTCCCTTTAGCTTGAAATATGCTTTCCCGTTATATGAAGACGCTAGTGCAACAGGATTAAGATGGGAAATTGAAGGTGATTGGTATGAAGCAATAATTACAGCAACAGAACCTGATACCATTCCTGGTGGAAGTAACATGATTCCTAACTTAGAAGAATATTTAGGAGAGACACCTCTCTATTTCAGTAATGAAGAAGCAATTATTCAGCCTGATTCACTATTTCAAGTTGAGCTAACTTATGTTCAATTACTTCCTTATGCATTTGGCAATGTTGATTTCTATTATCCAAACAGTTATTCTTTGATCCAAACAACAATTTTAGATCAGCAGCAATTACATTTGGAGTTAAATTCTTTTAGAACAATTGAGTATTTTCAATTGTTAAGTCACACTCCAAATAATATTCTGAATAATGGAAATTACGCTGAATTGGATTTTATTGAATATGAGAGTTTAGCCGATACTGATTATCATTTACGATATAGCCTTAGTCTTGAAGAACTAGGTCTATTTAGTATGAGTACTTATCTCGATCCTGAAAATATCCCAGACGAATTTGGAAATGGATTTTTCACTTTTATAGCTGAACCCGAGCCAGACAATAGTGGAAGTGTAATTAATAAAGTGTTTACTTTAATTATTGATAGATCTGGAAGCATGTCTGGAAATAAAATTATACAAGCTAGAGATGCAGCAAGTTTTATAGTAAATAACCTCAATGATGGTGACATGTTCAATATAGTAGATTTTGAGAGTAGTGTATATTCATTTCAGAATGAACATGTTGAATTTACTCCTGCAAATCAGTCAGCAGCATTAGGATACATTAATAGTATTTATGCATCTGGAGGAACAAATATCTCTGGTTCTTTCGATGTAAGCGTTCCACAATTTGCAACAGCAAATGACAGTACAGCCAATATCATAATTTTTTTTACAGATGGTCAAGCAACTGTTGGTATTCAAAATACTGACTTACTCTTGGCTCACGTTCATGATTTGATTGTAACAACCGAAACCAATATCAATCTTTTCACTTTTGGAATTGGAAGTGGTGCTAATGCTCAACTCCTCACCTTATTAGCCTCTCAAAATAATGGATTATCCGTCCTATTAGGAAATGATGAACTTGAAGAGGTTATTACTACTTTCTATTTACAAATTAGAAATCCCGTTCTAATTAATACAGAAATCTCATTTTCGCCAGATAACATTGTCTGTGAAGTATATCCGGATCCATCACCAAATCTTTATCAGGGTATTCAAATGATCGTGTCAGGACGATATAGTGAACCAAGTTTGATTACAGTCTCACTAGATGGAAATGCATTTGGGCAGCCAGTGAATTATGAATATGAAATGTCTCTCTCAGATTCCATAAATTCTCAATATCAATTTCTCACAAAGTTATGGGCTAAATCTAAAATTGAGCATCTCTTAATTGAATATTACAGTTTGGATCCCAACAGTCCTCAAGCTGAAGCTATAAAGGAAGAAATAATAGAACTTAGTATTGCTTATGGTGTTCTTAGCCCATTCACAAATTATTCTGGTCCTGGTGTTGGAGTTTTAGAGGAAGAAATTTCACAATCTGAAGATTCGGTTCTTGCTCCATTTGAACTTCTTGGGAACTACCCAAATCCATTTAATCCTTCAACAACAATAAGTTTTGATGTTAAAAATGATTATGCAGGAATCGTTTTAGTGAAGATTTTTAATGCAAAAGGACAATTTATTAGATTACTTGCCTTGCAAGTTAATGGACCCGGAATTTATGATGTTTTTTGGGATGGTTCTAACAAAGATGGCGAAATTGTCGCTTCAGGATTATACCTTTATACGATTGATTTTGGCAATGCCATTTTAGCTTCCAAAATGATGATGTTAAAATAGTTTAATTATTCAGAGGTTCGGATCTTTGATCCGAACCTTTTTTGTAACAATCTTATTGAATTTTTCTTTACTGCAAATCTATTACAATAATATTTGAAAAAATTATAATATATGGAGAATAAATATGAGTAAATTAATGGTGAGTGTTTCGGGAATACGTGGAATTTATGGTGAAAGTTTAACGGCAGAGATCGCATTGAAATATGCTGCACATTTTGGAGTGTTCTCAAAAAGAGGAAAAATAATTGTAGGAAGAGACTCACGCACAACAGGTATTGCAATGTTCAATGCCGTTACTGCAGGTCTGATGTCAGTTGGTTGCGATGTTGTTGATATCGGCATTGTTTCTACACCGACTGTGTTATTAGCTGTAGAAGAAAGTGATGCAATGGGTGGAATATCTATTACGGCATCTCACAATTCTGCAGAATGGAATGCAATGAAATTCGTAGGTGATAATGGGATGTTTCTCTTCCCTGAAAATGCCTCAACTTTGGTTTCATCTTTTAATAATGATGTAAACTATATTGGCTGGGATAACATTGGAAAATTAACTAAAGACGATAATGCAACAGCGCGACATATTAACAAGATCATGGATATTTCATATTTAGATATCGAGAAGATAAAAGCTAAGAAATTCAAGGTTGTAATTGATTCTGTAAATGGTGCTGGTGGATTGATATCACCTAAACTTTTAAAGAATTTTGGCTGTGAAGTAATCGAATTAAATAGTGAGCCAACAGGAATTTTTGCTCATACTCCCGAACCGTTAAATAAAAATCTAACACAATTAGAGGCAGCAGTTAAAAAACATCATGCTGATATTGGTTTTGCAACAGATCCAGATGTGGATAGACTAGCTATTGTAGACGAAAATGGAAATTGTATTGGTGAAGAATTCACTCTTTTACTCTCTGAAAAATTTATTCTTTCTAAAATTAAAGGAGATATCGTAACAAATCTTTCATCCTCGATGGCTTCGGAAGATATTGCAGCAGAATTTGGAGTAAAAGTTCATCGTACAAGAGTTGG
>CAXCCM010000187.1:0-3452 GCA_963981005.1 uncultured bacterium
TATTATCAATACGTGTGAGTATGGTTCTTTTTCTGTATTCTCAATTGATATTGACAGTGATGGAGATATGGATGTGCTTTCAGCTACTCCTGGAGATAACACTATTGCATGGTATGAAAATAATGGTAATGAGAATTTTACTACTCATATCATTACAACAAGTGCAATGGGAGCGATGTCAGTTTGTGCTGTTGATGTAGATAATGACGGAGATATTGATGTACTTTCAGCTTCTCATGCTGATGATAAAATTGCATGGTACGAGAATTTACAAATCACTAGTTCAGAGGAAAATAATAATCTGATACAAAAATCGTATCTCCTAGCAAACTACCCCAACCCATTTAATCCTTCTACCACCATCTCTTTTTCAATTCTTGAAGATAGTAAAGTTGAGCTTAGCATTTTCAATTTGAAAGGACAGAATGTAAATACTATCGTAAATGATAACCTGCAAAAAGGTGAACATCTTTTTAGTTGGAATGGAACTGATAAATTGGGGGAAATATTGAGTTCAGGAGTGTATTTTTATAAATTGAATATTAATGGTAGAGTTGAAGTTATAAAAAAATGTATGCTTTTGAAATAGAGTTTTCACATTTTATTCTTCCCAAACCTCACAACAAACCTTAACTATCTTCACCATGTTTTTAATATCATTCACTGCACAATCCACATCATAATTTTTACTAATATTTTTTACTAATGTGTAATCTCGTTTTGTCATTTGAAATATTATGAATGGTTCCAAATTGAGAATACAATCTTTAAATTCAGCAGTCATAGTTTTTTGTGCAACCTCAGGTTTGGCAAATTCGATAACATATTTATCATCAAATTCTTCATCACCAATTTTGATTTCTGCATGCAAATGTACTTTATCCAATAATTTTGTAACAAAATTCTCGTGATAAATTTTGAGGAGATGTGGTGGGACAGAGTATACATTTATAAATAATTCAGTTTTATTTTTTATCTCAAATCTCACATGCTCATTTTGAATTTCCACTAATAATCTGGGAATGCTTAGAATATGGTTTTCATGACCAACAGCAGCTTTGAAATCTAATTCACCACCGATCTTACTCTGTAAGAACTTTAATAATTCAATTGTTTTCATATTTCCCTCTCTTTTCCATAAATTGCTTTAGAAAGTGATTCGTCAAGACTTTACATTTTTTCTCCTCTCTTATTTATTACTTGACCTAATACCTAGAGTATTCTTATGAAATATTATGGAGAGCACAAGATGATTGAGAGAGAAAATACCAGAGTTATATTTGTTGGCAATGTTGCTATTGGTGGCAATAATCCAATTTCTATACAATCTATGACCACAACAAAAACAGCTGATGTGAAAGCAACTGCACAGCAAATTAAAGAACTCACAATTGCCGGTTGTGATATTGTTCGTGTTGCAGTACCAGATATAGCTTCTGCTGAAGCTATAAAGCGAATTAAACAACAAATCTCAATTCCAATAATTGCTGATATTCATTTTGATCATAAACTTGCGATTGCTTCAATTAAAGCTGGTGTAGATGGATTGCGACTAAATCCGGGAAATATTGGTAGCGTACAAAATGTATTACAAGTTGTAGATGCAGCCAGAGATAGAAAAATTCCAATTCGTATTGGTGTGAATAGCGGATCGCTTTCCAAAGAAAAACTAAAGAAATATGGAATTTCTGCGCAAGGAATTGTTGAAAGTGCCTTAGAACATGTAGCAATCTTAGAAAAAGCAAATTACCATGAGATCAAAATCTCTGTTAAGGCATCCTCGGTTCCATTAACAATTGAATCTTATAAATTACTCTCTTCTAAAACCGATTACCCACTACATCTGGGAGTTACAGAAGCAGGAACTGAATATATCGGCACAATTAAATCTTCTATTGGAATCGGAACATTATTAGCTCAAGGTATTGGCGATACGCTTCGAGTTTCATTAACAGCAGACCCTGTTAAAGAAATTGTTGTTGGGAAGGAAATCCTTAAATCACTTCATCTTCGTAAAGGTTTAGAGATCATCTCTTGTCCTACCTGTGGTAGAACCGATATTAATATCATCTCTCTTGCAGAAAAAGTTGAAAAAGCTTTAGAAAAATATGCAGATACTGATCTCTCTGTAGCTGTGATGGGTTGCATTGTGAATGGTCCGGGCGAAGCACGTGTTGCTGATTTTGGAATTGCGGGTGGTCTTCATGAAGGATTGCTTTTTAAAAAAGGTGAGATCGTACGTAAAGTTAAGGAAGAGGAGTTAGTTCCACAACTTATCAAACTCATTGAAGAGAATGTTAAAATATAAAATTCTTTGCCTTATACTTTTATTCTGTGTAATCTTAAGTGCAGAACTTAGAATTGGTGAAATCATATTCGAAGGCAATAACCTAATCTCAGATAAAGATCTATCCATAAATATATCATCCAGCACAGGCAGTACTTTTAATCAAACTTTATTGAATAAAGATGCAAAACGTATATCCAATTATTATTCCAGCAAAGGCTTATTCAATATCAAAGTCCATACTCCAAAAATCATAACTCACTCACCAACCAGGATTGAAGTAATCTTCAAAATAGAAGAATTAAACGAAGCTAAAATTACAAAATTAAGTTTTGCAGGGAATAGCTATATCACCAATTCCAAGCTATCTTCAGCACTAATACAAAAAGATTTCACATTAACAGAACTTGCTGCCTCAATAAATACTTTAGTAGAATATTATGCTTACAGTGGCTTCCTATTTGCAGAGGTAGAACTTGATAGCCTAATAATTGTTAAAGAAGATCTTACAGCATTTATTAGCATTGATGAAGGTAGATTTTGCAAATTTACAGAATATGTTTTTAAGGGTAACAAAACAACTCGTGATGAAATACTTATAAGAATTTCACGATTGAGTAAAATGAAAAATATTACACCTGCAATTTTACAACAAGCGGCAAATAATATACAGCAAAAAAAATACATAAAAAACTGCAATTTGATCCCGCTTGATCATAATAAATTACTTTTTGATATCGAAGAAGATCGAATGAGTTTGATCTCAGGAATTCTGGGTTACGATAATTCTAAAGAAGGCAATAGCAAAATTACAGGCTGGGTAAATCTTGAGTTTATGAATTTGTACGGAACTGATAGATCTTTGGCTGTAAACTGGCAAAACCTATCTGCTGATGTGAGTTCTATTGAGCTTAAATATCATGAGTCCGGTATAAGCAGATATCCAGTTAATGCCGACCTGCTTATATATCGCCAAGAAGTTGATTCCACATACATTAGATCAAAATTTGAGAGTGAGTTTTACTATTTTGACCTTTATAATAAATATGGCCTATTTTATGGGAAAGAAGATATTTTCCCGGGCAGCAAAATATTAAATCCAATCGAGAGATCGTCATTTAATAAACTTGGTATTTTATGGGATATGGCAATTTTGGATAATATA
>CAXCCM010000188.1:0-3447 GCA_963981005.1 uncultured bacterium
TTTTTGGTGAATTAGCAGCACAAGATTTCGTCAGCGTACAGCCGATGAATCTACCAAGTGGTCTAATTTTCTATCTTGACTTTAAATACGGTACAGCTCAAACTGGACAACATTCTAAAGGTTCGTACATACATGGTAACACTTCCGCATCTAATGCAGATGCAAGTGGTGGTCTCTATGGTGCAGGCAAATTTGGATATTCAGTGAATGATCAAACAGTCACTGCAGTTCCTTCCGCAGCCGCTTCAGCTTCTTGGAAAGAAGTTGAATTTGAACCTGATTTGAGTTCGTCTATTGCTACTACAGCATCAGACCAGATTGTCAAACTTACTGTAGCAAAATCATTTGATACATCAGCAGATTGGGAAGGCGCACGCGCATTCGCAGTTAGTGGTTCTGATATTTCAGCACACTATCCTGCATACACTTATACTGATGCACCAAATGTATACTTCTTCGTGAAGTCTACAGATGGTACTATTGGTAGCACAGGAATTGGAATTGCTTATCATAAAGCACCAGCTGATACATCAAGAGGTGATTTTGAACAATCAACTTTTACAACTCCTGCTCCAAGCACGAGTGATGATGTTGATATTCCAGAAATCGATATTGCATTACGTTCAGTTAGCATAGTCGCTAAGACTCGTAAACTGAAAGCAATATGGACTCCTGAGTTGGCACAAGACCTTAACGCTTACCATAGTGTTGATGCAGAAGCAGAACTTACTTCTATGTTGAGTGAGTACATTTCAATGGAAATTGATTTGGAAATACTTGATATGTTGAAACAGAACGCAGACGCAAAGACCGAATATTGGTCAGCTAAAGTTGGTTTTGAGTATGATTCCACTAATTCAATCTTTAGTGAAGTGTCGGGTAATTCCAACGCTTACACAAAAGGTGAGTGGTTCCAGACTCTTGGAAACAAACTACAATCAGTATCTAACACAATCCATCAGAAAACTCTTAGAGGTGGTGCTAATTTCATGGTGATTTCACCTGAAACAGCAACTATCATCGAGAGTATTCCTGGATACGCAGCAGACACAAATGGTGATTCAACCAACAATTCTTACGCAATGGGCGTACAGAAAGTTGGTGCATTGAATAACAGATATACGGTTTATAAAAACCCTTATATGTTAGAAAATGATATACTACTTGGTTTCAGAGGAAGCAATTTCTTAGAAACTGGAGCTGTATATGCACCGTATGTACCGTTAATCATGACACCACTTGTTTACGATCCGGTTAACTTTACTCCCCGTAAGGGCGTAATGACCAGATATGCAAAGAAGATGGTTCGTCCAGAATTTTACGGAAAAGTCATCGTCACAGATGTCAACTACGTTTAATTCATAGCAGATTAAATAATGAAAAGGGGGAGTTTTTACTCCCCTTTTTTGTGCCCACTTGATACTTATTACTATACGGAGGTTTTTATGGAAACAATATATAAATTAACAAGTCCAAGTGGTAAGTATTACATTGGAAGATCAAAAGAATATGATGTGCGGATGAAACAGCACGGTTCTCGTTCTAAAACAAGTGATGAAATTGTGCTATATCGTGCTATTAGGAAATATGGTTGGGAAAACTTTGATAAGGAAATCATTGCCGAGGTTGCAAATAACGAAGCTGTAGAATTAGAGGAGTTTTTTATCAAAAAGTATAATGCCGTTAAAAATGGGTATAACATGACCTACAAAGGTTGTGGTGGAGACATATGGAGCGGAAGGAGAGATACTATTGAATATAAAGAATACTGTGAGTTACAAAAAGAATTGCAATCAGGTGAGAATAATGGCTTCTACGGGAAAACTCATAATGAAGAAACTATTGAAAAATTGAGGGAACTTTCTACTGGCTACAAAAACGGAATGTATGGTAAAAAACACAATACTGAAACAATAGTAGAACTTAAAAAGAAAGCAAAAGGTAGATTTTCACTTCCCTGGTTTCAAGACAAATACGGTATAGAAGAAGGGCAGGTTAAATATGATGAACGGTGTGCAATGCTCCGAAATCGTAATATGAAAAAGGACCAATACGGAAGATTTATATCTTCTTGATATTTATATAGAGAAGGGAAGAGTAATTTCTTCCCTTTTTTATTGCCTGTATATTTATAGTTGAGTAATAATATCCTTTAGGAGAATAATATGGAAGCTATATGGCCAGGAAGTGGATCGGCAGTAAGTGGTAATACACCATTCGGTTTATACGATGACGATTCTACATTTCAATTAGATGCCCCAAAATTTGCTAATTGGTCAGCCAAAAGACTTGGTTATCCAATTATGGCAATTGAACTACAAGATTCACAATTTTATACTTGTTTTGAAGAAAGTATTACAGAATATTCATCGCAGGTTAATCAATTTAATATAAGAGAAAATTTACTCTCATTACGAGGACAGGCTACTGGTTCGAATGTTACTCATAAACGAGTTACACCTAATTTTGCAGATGCCATCAGGGTTTCAGAACAATATGGTACAGAAGCGGGAGTTGGTGGAACTGTTGATTTCAAAAGTGGTTCTATTAGTATTCATAGTGGTTCACAGGTATATGATTTAAATACATTATATGCGGATGTGTCTGAGAGTGGAGCGGCAATTGAAATTCGTAGGGTATTTTACGAATCAACTCCAGCAGTCCAACGATTTTTTGATCCCTATGTGGGTTCAGGAGCAGGAGCTTCCAATATGTTAAATGAATTCGGATTCGGTGGTATGTCACCGGCAGTTCAATTTATGATGATGCCGTTGTATGCTGATGTTTTAAGAATGCAGGCAATTGAATTTAATGATCAAATGAGAAAATCAGCATATACATTTGAATTAAGAAACAATAAATTAAGAATTTTCCCTGATCCAACATCATCTTATAAGTTATATTTTGAATATATTTTAAAAGCGGATAGGGATGATCCCACACAGACTGCCTATGGAGAAACATCAGATGTAGTATCTGATTATTCTAATGTTCCATATGATAATATGCAATATCAATTTATTAATGATGTTGGAAAACAATGGATAAGAAAATATGGTTTGGCATTATCTAAAGAGTTACTTGGAATGGTTAGGGGTAAGTATGGTAGTATTCCAGTACCAGGAGCAGAAACAACAATGGATGGTGATACTCTAAGAGGAGAAGCTTCAGCTGAAAAAGAGGCATTGATAACACAACTTCGTGAGAATCTTGAAGCATCGAGTAGAAAAATGATGTTAGAAGCAGATAGTGATGAATCAACGAGATTACAAGAAAAATTACAAAAAGTGCCACTGCCAATTTATATTGGTAGTTTCCTTGCCTTTTTACTACCATTTAGTAATTTTGGTAGTTTCTAATGAAGTGGAATAAACAAAACGGATACAAACTTAAAAGGATACGAGTATAATGGCCGGAAGATTTTTACCACAAAGAGACCTTGATGTT
>CAXCCM010000189.1:0-3424 GCA_963981005.1 uncultured bacterium
AAGCACATTGTTGTTGTTTCTTCCCTGCCATTATGCCCACCTGCTTCGAATCCTTCTGCAACAATTGCATCCACACCGGCAGCTTCACATTTAATACCGTATTTTGTTCCTGGAACTATATGAACCACGATCATACCTTTTTCTTTCAGATACGAAGTCCACGTTTTAGGATTTCCGGCTGAAGTAAAAATGATTTTCACCCCTTCTTCAATGATGATCTTGATTTTTTCTTCCGCATCACCCATTAGAAGTGGTAGATTCACACCGAAAGGTTTGTCTGTGAGAGTTTTACATTTTTTTATGTGTGCTTGCAAAACTTCCGGATACATTGAACCTGCACCAATAAGGCCGAGTCCACCGGCATTGCTGACAGCAGCTGCAAGTTTTGCACCGCTACACCAGATCATTCCTCCTTGGATTACGGGATATTTTATGTTAAATAATTTCGTGATTTTGTTCATAATAAATTTACCTCATTATTCTTGAAGGCGACAATTTGCATTGTCGCCTTCAAGTTTATTTGATTCGTATAATTTTTGTAAATTAGACTATGCTTTCTTGTAAACAATAGAGACTACAGTCTTGTCATCTCCACCCATATTGATAGTCATTCCATAAGGTTTATCTTCTTTAATTTCTATCTGAGCATCACCTGCTTTTCCGGTAAGTTGTTCCCAAATTGTAACGGCTTGATGTACACCAGTTGCACCTGTTGGATGTCCCCAACCAACCAACCCACCTGTTGTGTTTGTAGGAATAATACCATCTCTGGTAGTATTTCCATCTGCTACAAAACCTGCACCTTTTCCCGGTTCTGCAAAGCCAAGAGCTTCCATTCCTAAAATACCTGCAATAGAGAAACAGTCATGTAGTTCAACTGTACCTAGATCATCTTTTGCAATACCAGCATTTTCCATAGCTTGATGAGCTGTATGTTTAATCGTGCTAACGCAAGTAAGATCTTCAGGCTCTTTGGTTAGGTCTTCTTCGCACTGGCCATAACCCAGTATCTCGATCGCATCATTTTTATCGATGCCACAACGCTTCAAGCCTTCTTCAGAAAGAATTGCAATTGCACTGGCACTATCAGAAACTTTAGAACAATCATATACACTTAAATGATCCACAAAAAATTTGCCGTTAGGTTTGGTCAAACCAACAGCCATTAAATCTTCTGTCTTATTGTGATATTCTTGAGCCGTTGGACAAAGTCTAGCATTCTCAACCGCATTTTTATACCAGGTCGCCATACCTTTTCTCGCATAGTCAAAACCATACTTCTCATAATATGCACCAGCTCTGTTGCTGAATTGTCCAGGGAAAAAATAAGCATGACCATCTTTTCTATTCTCATACCAACCGGCACCTGCTAAAACGTCTGCTCCATAGATCGCCTTCATTGTATTCTGCACTTCCACACCAAGACATAAAACAACTTCAGCAGTTTCGGCTAAAATTGATTTGATCCCAGTTGCTAAAGCCAATCCACCTGAAGCACAAGCTCCTTCCACACGGATGGATGGTTTATAACGAAGTCCTTCATCGATCATCGGTACAAAAGCAGCTATGTGTCCTTGTTTATTAAAACGTGCTGCCATGAAATTTCCAACAACACTTTCATCAACATTTTGAGATCCACCGATCATTTCTAAGGTTGCTTTCCCGGCTTCTTTAAGATAATGTTCCAAACCTGGACGTGGCTTTTTGGGATGAAATTCTTTTCTACCAGTTCCCAGAGAAATCGTGTTATATCCTGCAGCCATATATACTTTTCTTCGTAATTTTTTCATGATATCACCCTCTATTAATAATTATTGATTGGCCCGTAGGCATGATAGAAACCTGTAAGAAGTACAGTGTTCACATCTTCATCAGTTCTAGCTACATTCATATTCACCAATTTCTTACCGATTTCTTTAGAATTATTAAGATATTCAATTGCCAACTTACCACCGAAAGAATCAGTTTCGTTTAATTCTTTGAAATAACCATCTAAGATATCGAATTTCTTCTTATTAAAATTAACAGCTTTCCAAGGTTTTAGGCTAGTGGGGATTACTCCAATCTTCTCATCGCATTTAGTATGAATTTCTGCATACTCAACATATCTTTTTGTTTCATAATCATAGGCAGCAACAGGTCTTCCTCCATCATATTTCAGGAAACCATCTTTTTGTGCTCCGCTGGAGAACTGACCACCTTTCACACCTAATTCCAGCATTTTATGTAGTTCAGGGCTGTACAAATCTTCATCATTCAGATAAGGATTCATCACGCCCATTATGAAACTGCAGACATCTACGCCAACGTAATCTATCAATTGGAAAATTCCCATTGGACGAACCAGAAGATCTCTACTTATCTTATCAACAATATATATCGCTTCAGCAATAGAAATATTTTCTTTATTTGCTAAATCCTTAGCTTTCTTAATACCGTAAAGTGCATCTCGCATGAAGTGTCCATTTCCGATGAATCCGGCAAAATCGTTAGAATAAACAATCTTCTTCCTGAGTTTTTTAGCATACAAAAGAGCAAAATCTTCTGCTTTTTTGGGTGTATTATCTGTAAGAATGAGTTCCACAAGTTTTTGAATTGCAGGTGGATTGTAAAAATGGAATCCAAGAATTCTACCTTTTAAATCAGCTTGCTCTTCCAATTTAGTAATGGGAACAGAAGAAGTATTAGTGAAAAACCAGGGTTTGTTAGGATTATTATCGTCGATTTGTTTGAATATCTTGATCTTTAGATCTGCATTTTCTGCAACTGCTTCGAAGATAAGATTTGATTTATAAGCAGATTCTAATGTTGTTACCGGACGAACAACGTTCATCACATCGAATACATATTCATTAATAATTTGCCCATTTTCGATTAAATCCGTACGATCTTTATACATTTTCCTCAGCGATACAGTTTTCTTCTCAGCTAGTTTAGTTACCTGAACTTTCAGATATTTCATCAATCCTGACAATGCCTCATCGGAAATATCCATCGCGTTCAGAACAAATCCTTTGTCCTTGTTTTCAGGAAGAAAACTAAGATCTACCATTTCAATGGCAGTAAGGAGCAAAATACCACTTCCCATTTTGCCGGCAGCACCAAGAACTGTTACATTTTGTAATCTTTCAGCATAATTCATAATTTTTTCGCTCTCCCGTATATTTTTCTGTAATTATATTTTACTAGTTTTATTCTCGCTTTTCATATTCCCATTTACCATTTTGGTTTACGTTTTTCCATGAATGCTTTCATTCCTTCTGCACCTTGTTTTTCAAAAAGTGAAGCAAAAGCTTTTGCTTCGATTTCACAACCTGAAGTAAAATCAGTATTGAAACCATTTCTAGTTGCCCTTTTTATTAATTTAATTGCTTCCGGACCTTTGGATGCAATTTTGCGAGCGATCGATAAAGTTTCTTCCATC
>CAXCCM010000190.1:0-3409 GCA_963981005.1 uncultured bacterium
TGGATCTCATTAATTGGAGTGATGTAAAGAAAGGTTATCACTTTAAATTTCAACTTCCATTTATGAAAACAAGAAAATCTAATATTGGAAGAATAGAAGTTATTGTTGATGGCAATTCTGTTGCTGATCTTCAACAGATAGAAGATATAGAAAAAGTTGCACTGGAAACATTTTCGATAAAGGAACCACTTATTTATTTAAAAACAATTACAAGAACTGTGATAAAGGGATTATTCGCTGCAAAGCGTAAACAGGAAATGGAAAAGAAAATAAATAATGAACTTTTAGGATTTGCTGCCAGATTAGCCACTGATGCAATTGTAGATGCAACTGAAAATGCTGACCTCAGAATTTCACGATTCTTCCCAGCAAAAACTTCTGTTACCGAAATAGAAGTTACTCCTGGTATACATAACATAAAAATTAAATACTATTCTAAAAATGGTTCTGTGCTTTTTGTTGATGATCTTGGAGATAAGGATATTACAAGATCAGGATTGAATCTATTTGAATCATTTTATTTAAATTAGGCATTATTAAGAGAGGAAACATGAAGAAATCAATTTTATTGGCTATAACTCTAATTCTAATACTTTCGTGCGCTGCTCATGCTAAAAAGCGGAAAGGTTCAAAACCGGAATGGTTGAAAAATCCAAGAGCTGTATACTCGGAGCAAATGTACCTTACTGCAATTGGAGAGGGTGATTCAAGAAGCGACGCAGAAAATATGGCTTCTGGGAATTTGGCTAAAATATTTGAATCTAATGTGAGAGCCGAAGAGACTGTGAATCAGCGCTATATGGAACTTACTAAAAATAATAAAACAGATGTAGAAGAGCAAACCGATGTAACAAAAAGTGTAAACATACAATCTCAGCAAACACTTTTCAATATTCAATTTGGAGAAAATTTTACTGATGATATGGGTCGCATTCATACAATTGCTTATCTAAATAGGATGAAAACAGCAGAGATCTATGAAAGTAAAATAAACAAAAATGCTGAACAAATTTCTTATTTTGTTGGAATTGCCAATGAAACTTATGATCCATTATTAAATTATGCTTCACTAAGTGCTGCATCTGCTGTGAGTTCTCATAATGAAATTCTTCTTGCTCAGCTCACCATAATCTTCCCATCTGCTATTGATATGCTTGAAATAAACTATAATCATAACAAAATAGTTAAAGATGCAAAAGCAGCTGCTGCTGCAATTTCATGTAATATAGATATACAGAATGATGAAGATAATAAGATTACAATATTATTAGAAGAGTTAGTAAATGATCTGGGATTTGTACTTGCTGCAGATAATGTTTTGAGTATTGATGGAGAAATATTACTGGAAAAAACATATCTGAAACGAGATTTAGAATTTGTTCGTTTTGAATTGCAGATAAATGTTTCCGATAATAGTGGAAATGTAGTCGTATCGATGTCAGAAAAAGGTAGAGAGGGTCATATCTCTGCAACTGAAGCAAAAGCACGAGCAATAAGAACATTAAGTAAAAAGATAAATAAAAAACTTAAGAAGAAACTTATTGCCCATCTTGATGGGATGGTTTTGGAATAAATAGCTCACGGATTGCACAGATTTTGCGGATAAACACAAAATCTAAATACATAAGTTAATTTAGATATTGTGTTTAGTCTGTTGAATGTCAGAGGCAAAAAGGAGAGTAAATGAAATCGTACCGTAAAGAATTATGGTTTAATACAACTCAACGCAGAGAACTTATAAACATTACACTAAATGTTAGTAGCTGTCTTTTAGAAAGTGGAATAAAGGAAGGTCTTTGTCTGGTAAATGCAATGCACATCACAGCAAGTGTGTTTATAAATGATGATGAATCTGGTCTGCATAACGATTTTGAGAAATGGTTAGAAAAACTCGCTCCCGAAAAACCGTATTCACAGTATATGCATAATGGTTTTGAAGATAATGCAGATGCGCATCTTAAAAGAACCATTATGGGTAGGGAAGTTGTAGTTGCTATCACAAATGGCAAATTAGATTTTGGACCTTGGGAGCAGATTTTTTATGGTGAGTTTGATGGTTTGCGAAAGAAACGCCTTCTTGTAAAAATTATAGGGGAGTAATATGAAAATTTTATTTATTGTATTATTGGTATTTTCTGTAACAATTATTTTTGCACAATATGATGAATCTTCACACCTTTTAAAGGATCCTTCAATTTCTTTTGAACTATATAAAACGGGTACAGTTTTTTCTGTGGAAAAAACACAGATATCACCTGAGATAGAATTTACAAAAAGTCAGCAATCAATAAAGATCCCATTTTCTATGCCCTGGAAGAAATTCGTTTTTGGTGCGCATCTACCAATAATAAGAAAAACAATTATTTATATTGATAAGAGTAAAAGCCCCATTGGTATTGGTGATATGTCTTTAACTGCTTCTTATAGATCATATTTAAAAAATGACATTAGTGGCTGGCAAGTGGATTATGCAGGAAACTTTTCCATTAAACTCCCTACTGGAAGCAAAGATATAACTGTAAAGATCGATGGATTAGAATTTGCTGCTCCAATGGGTTCAGGTGCAACAGACCTAATTATTTCTGGTAATGCACTTTTAATACGAGGTGTTTATTCCGAAATATTTACTGATATGCAGATCAGATTAAATGGACGCGATAAGGATAAGGTGAAACTCGGAAATTCATTTAATATAAAAGGGAGATACGGTTTTTTGCAGTTTGAGCCGAAGTTTGATGGATATGTTACTCTTCTAATATATTCAAATGGTGATGGTGACTTTGATAACCCATACGGCTCAAATAAGATAGAATCCAGTATGTTTATTCTAGATATTACCCCCGAATTGCATTACCTTACTTCTATGGGCATGGCAAAAGTAAGCATAACTATTCCAATGCTTACAAGTGCAGAAACAAAATTTACACGTGATGTTTCTGTAAGGTTTGGGCTAACTAAAGAATTTTAATATTATACTTCTATAAAAAAACCCAGCCGAAAACAGCTGGGTTTTTTGTTTTATGTAAACTAATTAATTATTTCAGCAGAACCATTTTCCTAAATCTATAAAAATCATTTGAAATCATATTATAGAAGTACATTCCGCTAGAAACTTCTTTACCATAGTTATCTCTACCATTCCAAATTGTAGAATGATAACCAATGCTCTTATGCTCGTTAACAAGAGTTCGTACTTTCTCACCCTTAATGTTGAATATCTCAATTCTAACCATTCCAGCATCTACGATAGAATAATTGATAGTAGTTTCTGGATTGAAAGGATTTGGGAAGTTCTTGCTTAAATTGGTTTTTACAGGAAGTATATCTCCAACTGCAGATCCTGCTTCAACCTCTACTACCCAGATAGTTTCGATATCATAATCTTCATCAAATGCAATTGATTTTATCT
>CAXCCM010000191.1:0-3402 GCA_963981005.1 uncultured bacterium
GAAAACCAGAGCCCTACGGAAGCAACTGTCAAAAAATCTATGAATACATGACCTACCCAATAGATAATTGTATTTCATTGGAGGAATCCAATGCTTTGGGTGCAACTACAGATGAAAAGCGAATAAAGATTAGAGAGATCCTAGACGGAGCTGCCAAACGAACAAATGAAAAAATGATCGGTAAGGTAAGTATTAAAGAGAGAACTCGCAGAAATCGGATTGCTTCTGTTGTGGCTTTTTTTGTTTTTACCATCTTTCTGTTTGCACTATATAAAGTTTGGAAAATATTCACTCCTAACATCAAATATCAGCAGAAAATCCAGCAGAAGAAAAAGTACTACTTCGCTTATTTAATGCTTGTTCCTGCTCTCGCGTCCATTATCATGTGGAAATATGTTCCAATGTTCATGGGTTCTATAATGGCATTTCAAGATTATAATATTGTTGGTGCGTCACATTTTAATGGAATCCAGAATTTTGCAGATGTGCTTTTCGACCCGGTATGGTGGGCGGCACTGGGCAAAACACTTTATTATATGACCCTATCTCTAAGTCTCGGTTTTGTTCCACCAATAATTTTAGCAATTCTTTTACAAGAAGTATCACATGGAAAACTTATTTATCGTGTCATCTACTATTTACCTGCTGTTATAAGCGGAGTTATTGTAATCTATTTATGGAAACTATTGTACGATCCGTCGGATGCAGGAGGTTTAAATCAAATACTGCTCTGGTTCGGATTAGATAAAAGCCGTTGGATCCGTGATGAAGGACTTGCGATGCTGTGTGTAATTTTGCCGACAATTTGGGCAGGAGTAGGTCCGGGATGTCTTATCTATCTGGCAGCACTTAAGGGAATTCCAAATGAAAATTATGAAGCTGCTGATATTGATGGCGCAAACTTCTTTCATAAGATCAGACATATTGTTGTTCCAAGTTTAAAAGCTCTTATAACAATACAGTTTATTGCTGCTTTTATTGCTTCGGCTCAGCAGAGCGGATTTATTTTGGTTATGACTTTTGGAGGACCTAACGAAGCAACAAAGGTTGCTGATCTACTGATCTTTGAAAAAGCATATTTATATTTAAAGTTTGGAATTGCCACAACAATGGCATGGATGCTGGGAATGATGTTGATGGGATTTACAGTATTTCAATTGAGAAAATTATCTAAAATGGAATTTAAAACAACAGGAGCAAAATAAATGGTAAATTGTAAATGATAAATTGTGAGTGAACTAATTATGAAAGAAAACATTATTAGAGATAAAAGTTTCGCTTTCGCATTACGAATTGTGAAAATGTACAAATACTTAACCTTAGAGAAAAAAGAGTATGTATTAAGTAAACAATTGTTAAGAAGCGGAACTGCTATAGGTGCGTTAATTAGGGAAGCAGAGCATGCTGAAAGCAAAGCTGATTTTATTCATAAGTTGGCAATTGCTCAAAAAGAAGCAAATGAAACAGATTACTGGATCGATCTTCTGTTTCAATCTGAATATTTAAAAGAAAAAGAATATTTATCAATTAATTCAGATATCAAAGAATTAAACAAAATACTAGCATCTATAATTATTAGCAGTAAGAACAATTTATGAATTGAAAATGGATATGACTTTAATTTATAATTTACAATTCATAATTCATAATTTAGAACGCGGAGCGTATTAATGCCAATAATAGGAAAAGTTGGAAGGAAATCATTAAAGCTTAGATCGCTGAATATCTCGATACATCTCTTGCTTTTAATTGGTGCACTCACGATGATCTATCCATTTATGGTGATGGTTTCATCCTCTTTTAAGAGCAATGTTGATGCAAAGAAATTCAGTGTTGTTCCACAATATTTTTTTGATGATGAGATGTTGTACCGTAAATTTATTGAATCAAGAATGAATGAAGAATCAAATCTACTTATCCAACAATATAAAAATAGATCTCAGGGT
Source organism: uncultured bacterium (assembly GCA_963981005.1). GTDB lineage: Bacteria > Cloacimonadota > Cloacimonadia > Cloacimonadales > TCS61 > Tenebribacter. The sequence goes on from CAXCCM010000191.1 coordinate 1,947, forward strand.
TTTGAATTCCTGAAATTTCCACAAAACTATTCAAGTAATATATTCAGTGATTGGCAGGAATTCCTGCTAGAAAATAAAGATGAGCATACGGCATTTGATTATTATATTTCAGAACAATTTGGACGAGGTGTTTATCCGCGTAATGAACGAATATTCCGTAATTTGATGAAAGATGAAAGCGGAAATGAATTGAAAAAGTTCAACAAAGAATTTGGAACTTCAGTGCTTACATGGGATGAAGTAAGAATTGAAGAACGAGAGTTGTTAAGTCGAAATTTCACAGCTAACTATTCAGGTTTTTTGGGAAGATATAACGATTTCCGATTAGAGCTTCCAACTCAAGATCGTGTTTATGCCAGCCTTGATGGTCACTTTATCACTAATGAATTGAATCCTGTTTACCGAGGAAAATTAGAAGAGATGAACGCAGCTTTGGGAACTGATTATAGTTCGTGGAATAATGTGATCTTGTCGCAAAAAATCCCTGATAGTCCAATGCGAAAACACTGGATTAATTATGTAAAAAACATTCTTAATATTCAGCATATCAGAGTAGATGTACAAGCTGAAGAGATGTATGTAAATTTCCTACAAAATAAATATGAACGTATTTCATTATTGAATTCAACTTATAAAACAAATTTCTTAAATTTTTCTGATATTGAACTTTTGCAGGATATTCCAACTTCAGGTGCAATTTTAGTGGATTGGGCTTTCTTTATCGAGAATATTGTTCCTGCAAAATTCCTCTATGTAAAGAGTGTAGAATTTGATTATCGCAACTGGCTGAAAGAGAAATACAAATACATCAACAATCTCAATGAAAATTACAGCAAAGGCTATTCTGATTTTTCTGAGTTAACATTAACTGAGAATATTCCTGAGTATAATCTTAAATTAAAAAATGACTGGTTGATATTTGTTAGAGATTATTCAGATAACTCTTCTAAAGGTTTATTGATGACAAGTCAGAAAGAGTTTCTAGATCATATGAGAAAAAAATTCCCAGATAAAAACGGTAATTTGAACTTATATGAATTTAACCGAAAGTACGGAACAGATTTTAAATTGGAATTGAATGTTTATCCAGCAAAGAAGATTCCTGAAGACATTGAGTACAAGAAAGATTGGCTAAATTTTGTTCAGAATGAGGTCAGCGGGAAATTCCTAATAATTGATGCAGAGGTTGCAAATTCGAACTGGCAGAATTTCCTAACAGATAAATATAGCTCGATTGAACAATTGAATAAAGAATACAGTTTAATTTATAATAATTTTGAAAGTATTGGCATTGATCATATAGCTTTTGATCATAGCGTCTTCGTAGAACATCAAAAAAGAATTTTCTGGGAATTCACTAAAAGGAATTACATCATGGTGCTTGATGTAATGTTGTATAACGGACGCGCAATTGTAAATACACTTATCTACTGTTTACTGGCAATAATAACAGCAC
>CAXCCM010000192.1:0-3391 GCA_963981005.1 uncultured bacterium
GTTTCATAGCTGTTGTAGGGCAAGTTGTGACACATAGACCGCATCCAATACATCGTTCCAGGTCAATAATAGCTTTTTTGTTTTCAATAACTATTGCTTCCATTTGACATCGTCTAACACAGATCCCGCAGCCAATACAGCCATCAAGATCAACTTCAACAAAATAATTTGTAGCAAATAATCTAGCAGGATTTGGGAATTGTTTTGCAGCTTTTAAAACTCCGCAACAACAACCGCAACAGATGCAAATACAAAAGGGTTCCATAGTGTTTCCAGGTTGAAGAACCATTCCTTCCTTTTCTGCTCTATCCAAAATTGCCAGACATTCATCTTTAGAAATTTCTCTTGCCTGTTCACGCTCAGCATAACTTTTACTGCCAAACATTAAACATACTTCAATATCATCAGTTTGCTTACAAGGTTTTCCAATTAGTGCCTCACCTTGTTTACAAATGCAGTTTGCTACTTGTATTGGCTTGGTTACATTTTGTACATACAAACGCATATCATCATACGTTGCAATTTTATGCTCTACCAGTAAGGCCTTTGAGTGAGGACTTGTTCGCAGTTGAGGAATAGCAGTTTTATGAAATTCTTCAGCAAATGCTTCATCAAAATATTTATTCATATTTTCCACGAATTCAGGTGTAAGATGATCTACATGATATTCGAACATCCCAATTGCCAGCATAGCATTAGAATATCGCCATGATCCCTCTTTGCCAGAACGTTGCAGACAACCATTCATGAACATTTTGTGCAAATGCTCAGACATTTCATTCTCAGCTAATTCAATATTAAATCGTTTCATAAAACGTTCAAGGATTTTACTTGGTCTCTTCGGTGCTAAGTTTAAGCAGGATGCAATCTGTGCTTGAAGTGGGTCAAACAGGAATTCTAATATCTCGATTTCCACACCCGATTTTGTTGCGGGAAAACCTATCGGGAAATTATCTAGATGCTGTTGCAATTTACGGTAGATACTTTTATCTGCTATTTTGGTCATAACTCCTCCACGGGATTTCTAAATTTCAAATTCACAATAAGAATAAAAAGACAAAGGGCAAGATCTAAAATGCCAATAACAAGTGGGATCACAATTGTGAGTAGAATTGCACCAAGTGAAGTTGCGTCTGTATTTGCTGAATATGCAATATAATAACCAATTGCTACAATTAATAAACTTCCCAAGAAAAATATTCCAAAAAAGATGAGAAGTGTGATAAGTGTAACTAAAAAATTATAAAGAAGTAAGTTTTTATATAGCACTTTTTTTAGCAGTTTTTCCAGAAAATTCATATCCATTCCATTATCTTATTTCTTTGGTAAAAAATATTTTGTGAATTCAATTATGCAAGTTGTTTTATTATTAAATAGGTTTAAGATTTTAAGAAAAGAAATTTAGATTGCTTTGATCAATTCAGCACAATTATTTCTCACAGAATTAACTTCAAATGAAACTGGGTGAAAAAGTATTTCTTCACTCGGATAAGAAATAAGAAGATTATGTAGAATATTAGCATTATTTTCTCTTAGCCATGTCTCTTCATGCTCTTTTGGTAGAATTACAGGCATACGATGATGAATGCCAGACAGTTTATCGTTGGCAGAAGCTGTGATGATTGAGCAAGATAAGATCTGCTTTCCAGCAGGAGATTTCCAAATCTCCCAAATTCCTGCAAATGAGAATAGCTCTCTATTTTGTAATGTTACGTAAAAAGGTTGTTTATCATCTTTTCTCCATTCATAAAATCCATTTGCAGGAATGAGACAACGTCTCTGCTGGAAAGCATATTTAAAACTTGGTTTTTCTGCAATAGTTTCACTTCTTGTATTAATGAGTTTATAACCAATATTCTCATCTTTTGCCCAAAATGGAATTAATCCCCATCTACATGCTCTTAAAATATTTTGTTGATCTTGTTTAATTATAATTGGAATTTCCTGACCAGGTGCGACATTGTAATTTGAATCTATATTACCGATTTCACTTAAAAGGTCAGCATAATCTTTAATTGCCTGAAAACTACTATAAAGAGCAAATCTTCCACACATTAATCCTCCTGTATAATAATGCAAATATCCTGTTTACTAAATCTCAAAGACGGAGTTTTAAGTTTTACAATGATACAACCGGCATCTCTGATCTAAAGAACTTGAAAAACTCCTGTTGATCTTTCCTGTCATTTTCCCAGATCAGGTTGGAAACACTCATCCCAAGAAGTCTAACCTTACATTTTGGTCCTAAGGTTTCCAAAAGCATTTTTTTTCCTAAATGATTAATGATATCATTCTTTTCAAATGGAATATCAAGTGTTTTACTTCTGTTCACAACATCAAAATTTGCATACTTGATTTTCAAAGTCAAAGTTTTTGCTTTAAATTTTCTTTCCTGCATCTGTTTACTAATTTTATCTCCGAGTTTATATATAATCTCCAGCATTTTATTCACATCACCAATATCTTTTGCAAATGTTCGTTCGTGTCCAAGTGATTTCCTGATCCTCTCTGTAGTCACTTTCCGCTCGTCAATTCCACGAACTATATTATAATAATAACTTCCAATCTTACCAAAGTGTTTCATTAATTCTTGTAATGTTCGCTCTTTTAGATCCTTCCCGGTTCTTATACCCAGCATGTTCATTTTCTCTTCACTTTTCTTCCCAATCCCGTGAAATTTTCCAATAGGAAGCTCCTCCAGTACTTGTCTTGCTTTGAGGGGAGTTACAACCATCAATCCGTCTGGTTTATTCATATCGGAAGCAATTTTCGCCAAAAATTTATTGTAAGAAACTCCTGCAGATGCTGTGAGTTTAGTTCTATTATATATTTTTCTTCTTATCTCTATAGCTATCTGAGTAGCAGATGCAATATCTTTTTTGTTCTCTGTAACATCGATATATGCTTCATCTATTGAAACTGGTTCAACCAGATCTGAGTATTCATAGAATATCTCTCTTGCAATTTTAGAGGCTTCTCGAATTGCACCAAACTCGGGTTTTACAAAAATACCATTTGGGCATAATTTATGGGCTTTAAAGCTAGGCATAGCAGAATGGATTCCGTATTTTCTGGCTACATAATTACAGGTTGAAACCACACCTCTACTGTTAGCTGGTCCTCCGCAAATTACCGGTTTACCTTTAACTTCAGGATGATCCCTAACATATACTGCTGCAAAAAAAGCGTCCATATCTACATGAATGATCTTTCTTGCTTTATTCATATCGCTTTTACCACCGGAATGTGTTCCCAACTTGTTGTATAGCTGGGAGTAAGCTTTTCTCTCTTCATTTGCCACGGCTTTTTTATACCTGCAGAAGCATAAGTGATTCTATGTGACCCCATTTTACCATTAATTTCATCCATACAGTCCATAATAATTTTACGA
>CAXCCM010000193.1:0-3385 GCA_963981005.1 uncultured bacterium
ACCGATGCAACAGCAGAAGATGATATTGATATAATTGTAACACCTGTTAATGATGCACCAATATTAAACATCACAGGAACATTTGAAGCAGAAGAAGATCTACCTTCAGTTACTTATGATTTCAGTGGATTCTGCAGCCAGGTATGGGGTGAGGTAGATGTTCTTACATTAACAGCAGATAACTCAACTCACATTGATGTTACAATTACTGATTTCGATGTTGTATTTGAATCTAATACTTCAGATTGGAATGGAACTGAGGACATTACAATCTACCTTGATGATAACGTGTCTGCTGATCGTGATATTGTAAGTCAGGTAATTCAAGTAACAATAAATCCTGTTAATGATGCTCCAACGATTGTTCTTCCTGATGACTTTACATTTGAAGAAGATGGATCACTTGTAGAAGACTTTGCAGCCTATATTGCAGATGTTGATCCTGATAACTTAACCTTATCTGTATCTGGAAACACAGAGATCATAGCAGATATTGTAGGAACGGTTGTTACATTCACACCAACAGAGAACTGGTTCGGAACAGAAACACTTACATTCACAGTAAATGATAATGTAACCGATGCAACAGCAGAAGATGATATTGATATAATTGTAACACCTGTTAATGATGAACCACAAATTATCAGCTTCTCACCTGAGGAACTTGAATTTACTGTTATCCAGGATAGTATGGTTACATTTACTATTACTGCAGAAGATATTGATAGTGACCTAACCTATGAATGGTTGGTGAATGATGAACTTCAAACAGAGATCACAGAAGAATTTGTTCATCAATTTATTGATGAAGGTAATTTTGAGATCAAGTCTATTGTTTCTGATGAAGAGTATAGTTTAGAAACAATTTGGGATGTAACCGTAGATCCAGCAACAGGTTCTGGAGAGATCATTCCTACATCCACAATACTTTATCAAAATCATCCAAATCCATTTAATCCAACAACCAATATAAGATTTGCCGTTACAAATGCAGGCAATATAAACATAAGTATTTACAACATCAAAGGTGAACAGATTAAAACATTGGTAAATACTTCATATCCGGTTGGGGAACATAATGTAGTTTGGAATGGAAAGGATAATAATGGTAAGACTGTTTCTTCGGGTGTATACTTCTATCATATGTTATCTAAAGAATATTCTGGAACTAAGAAAATGATATTAATGAAATAGGAGAATATTGCCTGATCACATTTGAGTGGTCAGGCAACTTTTCTTTTATGAAATTAATTTTGTATTAGCAAAAAGCCCCGAAGAATCGGGGCTTTTTCATATGCAAATCCAACCTGTGTTAGATTCCAATTAACTTGAATACACCAAACAATTTTAAACAGGCAATTAGAATTGCAATTGTAATAACTATTTTTATGATCTTCTCTCCACCGGTGATCGCAGTTTTAACTCCAATATATGCTCCAATACTATTTCCACAGGCAAGCACTAATCCATGAAGCCAGAGGATTTTACCGGAAATTGCAAAAATAATTACAGAAAATATAGTATAACTTAATACCATAAATACTTTAATTGCATTTGCTTTTAAAAGGTTGTAGTCATCTACTAAATTAAGCGTTGCTAGAAATACAAAGCCAACTCCTGCTTGAATAAATCCTCCATAAAATCCTACAGCTAGAAAAATTGTAAATTCCAACCACTTTGGAAGTGCTCTACTTTTCCTTTTCTGCTTTGGACTAAGCATCATAAACAAAATAAAAATGAATACAATTCCCAGTATTTTATCAAAAAGTTCTGACTCAATTTTAATTGCAAAAAAAGAGCCAACAACAGCACCAATTATTGTAGCAATTGTAATATGAATAATTGGTTGTATTGTTAGAACTTTATGCTCATGAAATTTTTTCGTTGCAGTAGCATTTTGGAACAAAATAGCAATTCTATTGGTAGCATTTGCAACCGGTGATTGTAATCCTGCAAGAATAAGCACAGGCAGCACGAGAGTAGAACCACCACCTGCAAGAGTATTAATAAATCCTGCAATAATTCCTACAGCAAATATTAATAAAAAGGTCATTAATTTATCTCAAGGTTATAATTGTATAATTCTTAAATAATTTCATTAATTATGAAAATCTATTATTTTAATCTGCTCTTTTTTTATCCGGCCAAAATTGTGATAAAAATATAAATAATAATGCTGCGATAGGACCCATAATAAGTGCAAGAAGAATTCTGTACAAGTAGAATTTGAGTCCGAAAAAACCTATTTCGAAAGGAGCTCTTGCAGGGCCGATGATCGTTTGTCCTGTAAGAAAAGCAACAAGGATCGGATTTTTGATCCCTTTCTTTTTTAAAACTATTACTATGGGATAAATTGCATAAACCGGACCAGGTGTAAGAACTCCAAGCAATGTTGCATAAAATAGATGAGTCAGTTTGTTGTCGCGTAAATGTTTTTCTGCAAAATTTTCTGGAATTACAAAGTGAATAGCTGTAGAAATTCCCATTGCAATTGCTGTAAGATATAAAATCTTAATGATTATTTCAGAGTTATCTATAATTAATTGCATGAAACTAATATTAAAAATTAACATTAGAACTATGGAAATTCCAATAAGCAGGAATGCCATTTTTATATCAATTCCGATCTTTTTAAACTTTTGTATCATAAGAAGTTACTCACGAGAACAGTAATAGCGCTTGCAATATATGTTACAACTAGAGAAACAGCAAATCGTTTAATAGGGAAACGAAACCCAAAAAATCCAGCTTCAACAAAAAAAGTAGAGGGCTCTATTAATACATGCCCAGATATTAGAGCGACTATAACCCCTATATTAATTCCAAACTCTTGTAATTTGATAAGCAGTGGATAGATGATATAACGTGGTCCTGGTGAAATGAAACCGAGTAATTCCGCATAGAGTAGCTGTAGTGGTAATGGAATTCTCTGCTTAAGAACATTCACAACTTCCACATTCATTAAGCTGCCAAGTGTAATTGCAAATAATACACCGGCACAAACAAGAAATAATGTTCTCCATAACTTCTTATTGTAGTACGAAAGAATTTTTTTTATCATCTACTTAATATTAGAAAGATTTGGATAATTATGAGCAATAACTACCATTGCATCGGTATCATTAAAAACATCAAATTTCCCATTCTTAGATTCACCATTAACTAAGGGATTCAAGATCACTGTTGATTTGTTATTAATAATTCTTCTAACCCCAATCAATATTACCGGATTTGTCTCTTTACAATTAGCATTTATTAATTTGGTAGCTTCATTAAACGTCTTTCCAAGAAATATGTCGGAATATTTATTTTTCTCAATAATATATATAGATGAGGAATTTTGCTCATAAATCAGTAATTCATGGAAAATATCGGAAAGATTATG
>CAXCCM010000194.1:0-3375 GCA_963981005.1 uncultured bacterium
TATTCCGCTCAATATTTTGAAGTGAATAATTTTCTAACATTTCTCTCCAAAATCTACGGGAAATATGTAGAAGATCTATATTGTTGAACTTATTTAATTTTCCATCACATCTATTGAAGATCGATCTTGAATTAAGCAGTGGTATGTCATAACTTTTACCATTAAAACTCACATAGATCGTTTCTTTATTTATTTCATTTAATAATTGATCGATCAGCTCTTTTTCATTTGCGATATCTGTTAGGAAATATTGCATTAAAACAAATTCATCTTCCTTAAAAAATCCAATTCCGATCTGGAATACATAAGTACCAGTTCCACCAGCTAAACCTGTAGTTTCTGTATCAATGAAAAGTAGGTTCTCAATATTCGCTTCATCTAATCCGGAATATTTCAATATGAGTGGATGCACCTGATACTTCACTAATTTATTTTCATTATGTTCATTATTAATCTTAAATTTATTCTCAACTAGAAACACATTCTCAGCAACATATTTACCTTCAATAAGATCATGAATTTCCCTCTTTTTGGAAACTCTGGTTTTCTTCTTTTTCTCAGGCAGAACGCCTTTTAATAAAGCTTCAATATCATTCATTTATTTTTTCTTTAAAAGATGCTTAATAATTTCTATCACTTGTTTTTTGGCTCCTGTTCCGTTTTCTGCAACTGGTCCTACACAAGCTGGACATCCGCTTTTGCATTCGCATCCGCTTACAATTGTATAAGCTTCCCACAATAATTTATAATGCATACTATATAATTTTTCGCTCAAGCCAATTCCTCCGGGCATTGAATCGTGAATAACCAGTCCCGGACCATCTGTTCCCAAACCAATACGCTGTGAAGAATGAACCCTAATATCTTTGCCATCACACATTATAAAGAAGGGCGCAATACTCCTAAATAGATTTGCAAGTCCAGCTAAGCCACTTTGAACATAGAACATACGCTCTGCCTTACGATGACATGATGGACAAAGTGTTATAAGGTTATTCAACTGATTTGCCTGCTTGGCATTAGCAAATTGTTTGAATGGAACTTTGTGATGTACATCAAATGCCTTTTCTTGTTCATTTATTCCACAATGCTGACATTCATACTCATCTCGTTTTCGAACTTTTTCTGTAATATTTTTCCAATCTGAGCCATAATCATTCTTTGTATTATTCCATATATTTTTCTCAGTTAATTTTACAATAATCTCTTCAGAAATTGTGAACCAGTAACCATAAGTTATTGTTTCCTGTGGAGGAAGGTCAAGATCTCCATATCCTAAGATCTCATTTGTATGCCACTTCTGCCGCTTGAAACCTTTTACAATATCGGTAACTTTGATCTGTCCATGAAACTTTTCACCACCAACAACACTCTCTTTTTTCTTCAATTTTATCAATTCAAAGTCAGTTTTTGCTTGAGTTTGTGTATAGTAATCTGTTTTCTTCTCTTCCAATTCCACTAGTTTATTTGGAACATCAAGTTTCGTTACGAGGTAAGTTTCTCCTTGATGAATGTATACAGCCTTAGGATGAGTAAGCCAGTAAGCACTGTTTTCATCAACTATACCAATAGTTTTATCATCACATTTTAAAACAAATTCTCCAGCTCCGGTTGTTCTTAGTGAAATTTCATCTGCCGGATATGAATTTGCTTTCCAGAAAATTTTATCATTAGATTCATAAGCTAGATCATAATTTTGTAATATTTGCAAATATTGGTTAAGAACATCTTGCGGAAGATCACCAAATTTTTCACCAGTAATAAAAGGTTTTTCAAATAATGCACATTTTAAATGATGAAGTAAGATAAATGGATTATCCGGATCTATAAGTGCTTGCTCAGGATTTTGATCAAACAAATAGTCAGGATGTTTTACAAGATATTGATCTAACAAATTAGATGTTGCAACCAATATGCAAAATGAAGGTTTCCCACTTCTTCCTGCTCTGCCGAATTGCTGTCTTGTAGAAGCTATACTACCAGGATATCCATTTATAAGAACCGTATCTAATTCGCCAATATCAATTCCAAGTTCCAAAGCATTTGTAGAAACCACTGTCCGAATTTTTCCTGATCTGAATTTCCTTTCGATCTCTCTTCTATCTGTGGGAAGATATCCGCTTCGGTAACCTTGAACCAGATCAACCTCATTCACGTTCCTACGTAAATAACTTAAAATTAGCTCAATTGATCTTCTTGATTCAGAGAACACAAGTGTCTGACCCTTTTGTTCAAATAGGTCTGCCGCAATATGAACTGTTTCCTGCATTGCACTCCGTCTGATTCCAAGCTCTTTATTTACAATGGGCGGATTATAAATAAGATAATGTTTTTCTCCGGTTGGAGAGCCATCATTACTTATAACGTTAACATCTTCCTCAATAAGTTTTTTAGAGAAATCTTCCACATTAGATAGTGTCGCGCTTGTTAGAATGAATTGTGGATTAGCTCCATAGAATTTTGCAATGCGTTTTAACCTGCGGATCACATTGGCAAAATGAGAGCCGAAGATCCCGCGATAAATATGAACTTCATCAATAATCACAAATTTAAGATTTGTGAAAAATTCACTCCAGTTTGTATGATGTGGTAATATACCAAGATGCAACATATCTGGGTTTGTAAAAAGCAAATTAGCAGATCTTTTGATGATCCTTCTATTATCTGAAGGTGTGTCTCCATCATAAATTCCAATTCCAATATCCGTTTCTAGAAATTCTGATGCAAATTTAGTGAATTTGATCTTTTGGTCTTGAGTCAGTGCTTTCGTTGGAAACAGAAATATTGCTCTGGTTTGTGGATCTTTTTGCAATTTGTGTAGAACCGGTATCTGATAACATAAACTTTTCCCGCTATCAACACCTGTAGTTATTACCGTATTCTTGTTTTGCATTATTGCATCTATAGCTTTCCTTTGATGTGAATACAGTTTTTCAATTCCTCTTTGTTTGAAGTAATTAATAGTATTGTCATTTAGATATGATGGAAAATCTTTTAGCTCTGCCTTTTTAGCTTTGAGTACTTTGTGAACCGCTATATTCTGTAATATTGAGCTATCAAAGATTATCTCATTTTCCATTATTTCTCCTAAGATTTTAAGTAATGTTTAATGATTTTTGTGTCCAGAATTTTTATACTTGACGCTAAACAAAATTGGCTAGTTTTTAGGATAGCTCTTGAAGTAAAAAACTTATGGAGCAACTGGTGGAACAAAAAATATGTTTGAATCTGTTTATGACAAAGAGGAAGAAAAGATGAGCATTAAAAATATACAATCATGGTTGCTTTCCGGTGACGTAGCAATTCAATTTCAAACTAAGCGTGATCTTTTATCTGCAGATACACCTGAGTTTGAGATATTACAAAAAATTATTT
>CAXCCM010000195.1:0-3373 GCA_963981005.1 uncultured bacterium
TCGGTTAGATCTTGCGGATTTATCTTAGAATAGTAATTAAAAAATTTTGCAATATGATCCTTATAGATTACAATAGTATTCTGGCTGTATCTCTTAATGATCAACTGATCGCAAAAGTCTTTCATTGCCTTTTCAAAAGGCGGTATTTCAATTCTTAGTTTGGAAGAGAATAGCTCTTGGAACTTATTTAAGCATTCCTTGGTTTGTGGCATTACCCAGCTTTTTTGAGGTCCACTGAAATAACAACCTTGAATTTTCGCAGCATGTGTGTTCCCAAATTTAAACGAAGCTACTTCGATCTTGTATCTACCATTAATAATTGGAGTTAACATATAGTCATCAGTTTCAATTATATCCATCTTGTCATTCCTACAGCAAATTCTCTAACCCGCAACTCACAAATCGATTTTATACATCTAAATTATCTAAAGGACTCTTTATAGCATTCAGATCTCTCTTACTCACACGCAGATATTTCATAGTAGTTTTAGAATGTTTATGCCCAAGCATCTGCTGAATATACCGGATATCAACACCTTTTTCTAAGAGATGAACAGCAAAAGAATTTTTAAGAATAGAAAGCGTTGCCGGCTTGGTTACCCCACTTTTCTTCACTGCTATCTGCAAAGCTTTCTGAATATTTCTCTTTACATACCGTCTTCCAGGGCTGCTCTCAAATAGCCATTCTTTTGGCTTGTGAATTTTGTAATAGTTACGTAATAACTTCAGAACTTTTTCCGATAGAACAACATACCTGTCTTTATCGCCTTTAGCACTTCTTACAAAGATCTTCATATTGTCAGAATCAATATCTGTTGTTCTTAAATAAACCAATTCGCTAAGAGATAGTCCTGCCGAGTACAAAAGGAATATCATGCTCCTATTTCTTAAATTATCAATGCTTTTTAATATCTTACTAACTTCATCTTCATTAAGTATTTTAGGAATAGTTTTAGGTCTGCGTGGTCTTGGAAGATAAAAGTCATCAATAGGTTTATGTATGATATTATTGAAATAGAATTTTATGGAACTTATAGATTGATTTTGTGCAGTTGCAGAAAGCTTCTTCTTCTCAACCAAATATAATATATATTGTCTTACGTCATCGAGTGGAATCTCTTCTGGCATTGTATTATGGAAGTATCTTAAGAATTGCTGGAAATGTTGCCGGTAGCTTGTAATTGTAGCTTCATTATAATCATGTAACTTCATTGCTCTTTTGTATTTCAGTATGATCTCATTCATTATAGTTTGCTCTCATTTTTAGCTTGCTTCATAAATCCTTAAATTCCATAAATTAATAATTATTGTCTGTATTTTGCTTTTTTCTATTTGCAAAATCGAATTTGAAAATTTAATTGTTAACTGTCAATTGGAAAATAATTTAGTAGTTAAGATGTTTAAAAAGTTTAAACTGAATTACTGTAGAGTTATGGGATAACTCACAACTCGAAACACGTTCACCCCGAACTCCTTAACCCTTCTTCCTCTCTTCACCTTTAACTATCAACATCTCTAAAACGTAAAGTAACAGAGCTGCGATTAGGAGAAACTTCCATAATTCAAAACCATAGCGGGATTGTAAGATTTTGTCTTCCCAATCATCATCAAGTAAATAGAGATTATTAACCTTCAAGTTTTCCCATCTGATAAAATTACTTTCAACATAATCCAAATTAATAGCTATTGCATTATCATTATTTACATAAATTCCAGGTGTTGTTGGTGAATATAAAGCTTTCTTTGTTGTTATCATGTTGCCATCCGGAAGCATCAAATCAGGTGAATTCAGATCTATTCTGTTACCAACTTTGTATGAGTAGCTTTTATGACCACTCGCAAATTGCAGGCTATTATATGCAAAAATGGGGAAGACCGGATCGAGTAGAAATGGGCTCTGTAAACTTTGTATATCAAAAAGCCAGAGAATAGAATTATTCTGCTCTAAAGCTACAGGAAACTCTTTGGATCTGAGCAGAATATTAGAATTACTTCTCACTTCCCAAAAGTCCCTGATCTCAATATTATTCATATCTTTTATTAGTTTCGTAACAGGGTGAAATTTATTAATCATATCCAAATTCCTACTTTTATCATTATATTTTAGGAACTCGCAATTAAAGTATTCAGATACAAATTCTTGTTGAATTTCCGATAAATTTTCATTAGCAATAAATAGAATTTTATGTCTATTTTCTTTTAATTTTTTCAAGATAATTTGTAGCCTGTCAGAGAGAATTCGCTTCCTATAAATTATAATATTCTCAAAATTTAGCAAGCTTTCATAATTGATGTTTTCATCACCAATCAAAGAGATATTATTAGTGTATATCTGTAAAATGGATTCCAATGCTGCAGGAATAACCTTTAGATCTGTAATAAGTGCAACAGAGGGATTTGGCTCTAAATAAAAACTGAAGTAGTTACGGTTATCAAAGATCAATCTCTCATTATTAACAGAAGCATATCCACTGTGCCAGCCGGGGTCTTCAATCTCAAGTGGCAGCGAGACTCTCTTTATTTGTTCAGAAAATAAGTCGGTAGCCTTCTGTGCGGTCGTATTCCCATCAATAAACAGCTCAAAGATCACATCCTGCTGTGGTTCTTCTGAGTGATTCACAACCTCGAATTCGATTTGTTTCTGCATACTTCTATTCACTATCTCGTGCCTTATGTTTGCATTCTGACAACTTATATTATTTTTGTCATCAGCCGATGAAGTGGGGATGAAGAAGGTTGGGAACTCCAATTCAATATCTAGTTCCTGTTTTTGCATATCTGTAATTAAATAGATTTCTTTATTAGGAAGATGCGTCTCTCTAAGCTTTTCTTCTGCCATCTTTAGAACATCTTCCAGTGGCATTATCTGCGCAGAAATTTCTATCTCATCTACCACTTTGTCGTGTAATTTTCCAATATTAATTCCACCATGAATATCGTTCCAACTGCTGTTTAATGTAAGTAATATTGTGTTATCATTTTCGCTGATCATAGTATTTATTTGAGTTGTTATTTCCTTTGCTTTCTCTAGCTCGGTTTTCGTATCAACCAGGTAGTTCATACTGTAAGAATTATCTACTATCACAGCGATTGCCGTTTTTGGGTGTGCATCTCCTTCTTTAAGAAAATCAGCTTTTATTGCAGGACGCGCAATTGCTAATATTGTGAATAAAATTATTAGTATTCTTATTAGAAGTAAAAGCAGGTTCTTCAGGTTGATCTTACGTTTTTGTTTTTGTTGGCTCTCTTTTATAAACCTAATTGAGCTGAAAATAACTTTATGTGGTTTTTTCTTTGCAAACAAATATATCAAGATCGGAACTATAACAGCCGAACTTAATAATAATATACCTGAATTTAAAAACGAGATCAT
>CAXCCM010000196.1:0-3357 GCA_963981005.1 uncultured bacterium
TGGAGTTCAGGCGTGTGCTCTTCCGATCTTATTTGCAACTTCAAAAATAAAAGCATCAGTAAGTGAAACGATCTCTCCATCTTCAATAAGAGCAACTGCCTCATCTGAATCTGTAATAGTTATATAACTATTTGCTGTGCTTAGCGTGATGTCAATACCGGTTGCATCATCTGTTCCAACATTTTCAAGTTCAACATCTATAGTAATAGTTTCATTGAATTCTGGGATGTTGTTATTATTATCGAATGTTTCAAAGGAATTTAACAATACATATGGTCCGCCAGGAGGAATTACTGCAACAGCATCATCATAAATTGTTTCAGTGTTAAAACCTGTAACTACCATTGTGCAAGTTCCAGCATCAAGGCCATGAACAATAGTTACATCACCATTAATATCTGTAACTCCAGAAAATGATTCACCATCTTGAGAAAATGTTACAATAGCATTTTCTACAGGAGATCCGCCAGCTGTGATATTTGTAGAAAAATCTACACCCATTAAAACAGCAGTATTGGAAAGTGAAAGTAGTTCTGGTGTATCTGTTCTCACTTGAAGTGAAGCATCACCAAATATTGTCCAGTGCTGCATTTCATCCAGACCACCACCGTAATCTTCTGTAACCATTAAAATAGATCCATTTAAACAAACAGCGCCAAATGTAGTTTTTTGAACATCTGTTGTTATTCCGTTTTGTCCAGGATGAGCGGCATAATCATATCCACCTACAAGAAGATCATTAATGTAATCTTGACCTTTCATTGGTGGAGCCCAACTCATATTAATTGTAGATGCGATCATTGCAACAGCACCACCACCAGATTTTTTTAACCATGCTTCAGCAAAACATTCATTTGTTTGGAAATTTCCATTCACACAAGCAACCGAAATAATAAAAGGAAGTTTATCTCCGTTTGAAAGATTATTAACTGCAGAATTATTAAAACCGGATGTTACCCAACTTGTTGTTGAACCATGACCACAATAATTTATAACTGTAAGTCCATCATTTACAGGACCAGAAACCAAAGCCATAGATGGGTTCCCATAAGCTTCTGCTACATCTGAATATGTAAACGGAAGAAGTTTGTCTTCTTTGATTACATCTATATGCTGTGTGTCTGTTTCACCATCATCACCTATTCCTGCACCCTCACTTGAACCAATACCCAGTCCTTTTCCATACCAATCTCCACCAAGTTCAGGTGTCCTTTCATAACCAATAGTCTTATCTACTTGTATGGTAACATGTCCAGCGTTAGATGCGGAGAATCTTCCAACAATAAGATCTGGATATACATCACCACCGGCAACACAACCCAGTGTTGGATCAGTTGCTGTTCCACCTATTGTTGTACCGGAAATATCTGCCCAGTCACCAACAAGTTGTACATAAAGAATATCATTATGGCTTGAATATTGAGAGCTAACAAGAGATGTAACATTTGTTCCTGTTGATACTTCTTCAACATAAACAGTGAATCCCTTTTCTCGTTTCCAGTCTATATAAGGTCCAATTGCAGCAGCATCTCTAGGTGTATGAATAACCAGAATAGAACCAAATTCTTCTAATTCATTATCGAATCTTGTTTCCGAAAAGTTTATAAAAACAGTTTTATAAAGTGAATTCATTGCTCTGGTTATGCTTTGAGGTGCACTATTAATTGGATTTATAGGAGTTGAACCGTTATCAGTAAGTGTTACTATAACATTCTCATATACTCGCAAAACGTTTTGTTGTGCATTATATTGGAAAGGATATACATACACTAAACTACCCCTAACCTCACGAATAATAAAAGGTTCCATTGCTTCTGCAATATTGCCAGGATAAAATTCATCTGTTATAGATTCATCTGCAATCTCATAAGGTATTGAAGATGGATCTTGATTACGATAGATAGTTCCGCGAGATGGTAATAGCGGATGATCTAGTTGATACTCAATATAATTATTTGCAACAATATCAGTAGTAACGTTCTTTGTGTTTGAAAGCTGAATGGTTGCATGAATAAATGGAAGTTCTGCAAATCCATTTTTCTTTGTTGTTACATTGTTTTCAAAATTGATTGTAGAATAGGTAACACCATTTTTCACTGTTTGCCCTATTTCATAATTTCCAAGATCAAAATCTAATTTGATCTGATCACTCATTGGTTGTGAATAGCTAACATCATATCCGTTTGCAGCGAATAATGATGTGCTGCTAACAACCAATATAAACAATATAGTAACTATTAATTTACTATTTTTCATAATATCCTCCACGGTTTATTTTAATAAGATTACTTTTTTAACGCTTGTGTATCTGCCACTATTATTATTGTCATCAGAATCGAACTTAGAAAAGTAAACTCCACTAGAAACACTTTTCCCTACTTCATCAGTTCCATTCCAAATAACAGAATGATAACCTGCTTGCATTTCATCCTGAACAAGAGTCTTAACTTTTTGACCACGTACATTGTAAATCATAAGAGATACTTGTGACTCATCTTTCAGGCTGAATTGAATATTTGTAATTGGATTAAATGGGTTTGGATAATTTCCCGTCAGCTCTGTTTTAGCAGGAAGATTTTCATTTACACCAGTTGGATTTACAGTAAGAATAACAGGTACAACCGTTTGTCCGCTGACTCCATTTTCAATAACCATCGAGCTTGAATATTGCCCAGTTTCAAGTCCGTTAGAATCGAAACTTAATGTTATTTCATCCATTTCTCCGGCATTCAAACTACCACTTATCGGATCAGCTTCTAGCCATTCAGGTGCATCAGAAAAAGAAATTGTATAATTTAATATCTCTCCACCGATATTAGAAAGTTCAACGATCTCAGTACTAACTTGGTTCAATCCTATCTCCTTATTAACTAATGTAGGATTTACATTTACAATAGGAGGAGCAACTATCTCAAGTGGTGGGAAAGTGATATTATCAATACGTGCGCAGTCAGTTCCACCAGTAACTGCAGTGTCTTTATAATACCTCCATTCAACAGTGTGAGTACCTGCAGAAATTGCATAAGTTTCTTCTTCCCATCCTTCGTCACCACTCCATTGGTCTAACTGGTTGCCATCAATATAGAATCTCAAATAATCATAATTTGCTTCAGAGGACACTGTTCTGTAGAAGCTAATTTCTCCATCAGATAAAACGTCTATCTCTAAAACCATGTTTGTTGTAGAGTTATTCTCTATGGAGCCTGATTTAGCGCAATATGTTCCTTCATAAGCACCTACGGAAATTGTCCAATCTAAGCTGCCTGTAAATTCCCATGGAAGAGCACTGAAATCACCACTTTCAAAATTTTCAACAATTATACCAATAGATTTAGAGAAAGATGTGCTATAATTATA
>CAXCCM010000197.1:0-3344 GCA_963981005.1 uncultured bacterium
GGAGTTCAGACGTGTGCTCTTCCGATCTAAGATCCACACTTAGGAATACATCTTTACTACGAGCTGAATTTCTGTGTAAAGCTCTGGCTACAAGTTCTTTTCCTGTACCATTCTCACCTAATATTAAAACGCTGGCATCTGTTGATGCAACTTTTTGAATAATATTGTATACTTTATACATCTCAGCAGAATCACCAATAAAATCATGGAAGGGTTGATCTAATTTCTTGCATAACTCATTTCTAGAAAGTCTTAATTTATCTGCTTCTAACAAAGAACCACGTAATTTTAGAGCAGAAGATATTGTAGCTAATAACTTTGCATTTTGCCAAGGTTTCAAAACAAAATCTACAGCTCCTGCCTTTATTGCCTTAACTGCACGCTCAACATCACCATAGGCAGTAATAAAAATTACTACTGCAGAAGGATCTATTTCCAGGATTTTTTCTAACCAATAAAATCCTTCCTGACCTCCTATCATATCTCTTGTAAAATTCATATCGAGAAGTATCACATCAAAACTACCTTGTTCCAATAAACCCGGTATCCTATCAGGATTTATTTCTGTATGTATCAATTCAAAATGATTTTTTAAGAGTAATTTTAAACTAAAAAGTATATCTTCGTTATCGTCAATTGCTAATATTTTACCAAATTTACCCATTTCAAAAACTCCCAAATACCAATTTTTTATATCATTCACTAAATTCAACTCCATACTTATTTTAATGAATAAAATTCGTCAACAAAAAAACTGTCCGCCAACGTACATATGCAAGTACGCAATCGAACAGATTTATACAATATATTTTACGTATCTGACTATACCCGTAGCATTTATGTATTTGGCACATTATTTGCTTTAATTAGTAATGAAAATAAAAAGGAGTGAGGGAATGGACAGAGCAATTGAAAAGAAAAAATGGCCACCAAAGAAAATACTATTAGTTTCGCTAGGTGCACTTTTTACAATTATAATACTTTATAATCTAATTTTTGGAGATCACACATCAAAATTTAATGTTCAGATAGATCGCATTTCAATTGAGGAAGTGCAAAATGATCATTTCCAAGATTATATAACTCAAACTGGTACTGTACAGCCAATTAGTACAATCTACTTAGATGCTATTGAAGGTGGCAGAGTAGAAGAGTTATTAATTGAAGAAGGAATAATGGTTGAAGCAGGTGATGTTATATTAAGGTTAAGTAATACGAATCTTCATCTTGATATAATGAATCGTGAAGCAAACCTTGCTGAACAGATCAATAACTTGCGTAATACACGCCTTTCTATGGAGCAAAACAAACTCAGCTTAAAAAGACAATTGTTAGATCTCAATTATCAACTGAGTATACAAAAAAGAAATTATGAAAATAGCATAAATTTATTTAAACAGGATTATATTTCAGATAAAGAGTTTGAAGAAAGTGAAGAGAAATATAACTATTTATTACAAAATCGTGAATTGGTTATAGAAAACCAAAAAGCAGATTCATTATTCCGTGAAATCCAGGTTTCACAACTAGAGAATTCGGTAGATCAAATGGAGATGAATCTGGAATTTGTAAGACAAAAATTAGAAAACCTTAAAGTAAAAGCACCTGTAAGAGGTTTACTAGTTTCTGTAAATGCAGAAATTGGAGAAGCAATTGGAACTGGGCAACGATTGGGTCAAATACACGTTCTAGACGAATTTAAGATTAGACTCGAGATTGATGAACACTACATCTCCCGTGTTAATTCTAATCTTGTTGGTGAGTTCGATTTTACAGGAAATTCCTACGGATTGAAGATAAAAAAAATATATCCGGAAGTTAGAAACGGTAGATTTGGAGTCGATCTTGTTTTTATTGATACAATACCAGATCAAATAAGAACCGGACAAACATTTAGGGTCAAATTAGAATTAGGTGCATCACAAATAGCGCTACTTGTACCACGTGGGGCTTTCTATCAAAGCACTGGTGGTCAATATATATTTGTTGTAGATCCAACCGGAAAATTTGCGATTAAACGTGAAATTCGGTTAGGAAGAATGAATCCAAGATATTATGAATTACTAGAAGGATTGGATGAAGGTGAAAGAGTAATAATTTCTAGTTATGACAATTTTGGTAGAGCAGAAAAATTAATTTTGAAATAAAAAAATGGAGGCAAAAATGATTAAGACAGTTGATTTAACCAAATTCTACAGAACTGATGAGGTAGAAACTACAGCCCTGAACAATGTAAACATGGAAATTGCAAGTGGTGAATTTGTTGCAATAATGGGACCTTCCGGATGCGGAAAATCCACATTACTTAACTTAATTGGATTATTAGATAATCCCAATAAAGGTGAACTACATTTTAATAACACAGAAGTATCTAAATATACAGAAAAGATGCGTACCAACATGAGAAAATCTAATATTGGTTTCATCTTCCAAAGCTTTAATCTTATCGATGAGCTCACTGTTTATGAAAATGTTGAACTTCCACTTCTATATATTAAGATGAGCTCTTCTGAAAGAAAGAAAAGAGTAACAGAAGTTTTAGATAGAATGAAGATTGCTCATAGAGCCAAGCATTTTCCACAACAACTTTCTGGTGGTCAGCAGCAGCGTGTAGCAGTTGCTCGTGCAGTTGTAACAAAGCCAAAACTTATTCTTGCGGATGAGCCAACTGGTAATCTAGATTCTGCAAATGGTGAAGAAGTTATGGATCTTCTAACTCAATTAAATGAAGAGGGAACAACAATTGTAATGGTAACTCACTCACCTTCTCATGCAGAATACGCACACAGAGTAATTCAGCTATTTGATGGTCATATTGTTACTGAAAACATCAAAAAAGAATTTCATCTATAAGTTTATAACTACCTAACCGTTGGTGAGGAAACTTGCCAACGGTATTTTTTTGAAGATTGTTAAGGGATCAAGTTTTGAAGGAGTAAATATGTTCAAGAATTTTATAAAAGTTGCAATTAGAAATCTCAAGAATAGAAAATTCTATTCTATGATTAATATCATTGGTTTAGCAATAGGTCTTACTTGTACAATACTAATTGCTTTATTCGTGCAAAATGAACTTTCGTACGATAAACATCATAAAAACTACAAAAAAATCTATCGTTTAGAATCTGAATTTCATATTCAGGAATCAGAAGATCGCTTTGCAGCAACTGCTCTTCCACTTGGGCCTGCCCTAAAATTGGAATACCCACAAGATATTGCTGAATTTTGCCGTTTTATGGATATGGATAACAATTTATTTCAATATGATGGGAAACAATTTTTTGATGAAGACGTCTATTTTGCAGATTCATCATTCATAAACGTTTTTCCACATAAATTTATCT
>CAXCCM010000198.1:0-3307 GCA_963981005.1 uncultured bacterium
AATGGATCAGTGCTGCAATAATGATTCTGGCAGTTGTTGAAATTAGTTACAAAAGGAAAAAGGTTAGATAAAGAAAATTTTGCTTTTTCTTCTGTTATTTGGAATTTGCTTTAATTCTTAGGAAGAATGGCTAGAGTATCTCGGTTTAGATTTTGATGCAAAACTTTTGCGATAAAGGAGATTGAAATGAAAAGAATTGTATTTGTTATACTTTTATTAGGAATTTATCTTAGTTCTTTGATCTCACAGGACGCAACTCTTAAACCAGAAGGTCATGTGTTTGATAACCTGAAAGAAGAGTATAAGCTTGTGAGTTATTTTATTTCTACAAATCAAAGAAGATATTACAGGAAGTTAGATGAAAAAAATAAATGGGAATACATATCTGCCTTTTGGAAAGCACAAGACCCAAATCCAGCTACAGAAAGCAATGAATTCCTACTAGAAATTAAAGCTAGAATTGAATATTGTAACCAACATTTTTCTCATTTTAATAAAGGTTGGGAAACTGACACAGGCAAAGTTTACATAAAATACGGAAAACCTTTTGAAGTATTGAAATTGAATACCGGATCAGGAACTAAGTTTGCACAAAAAGAGTATCAGATCTGGAAATATAGAATCAAAAGTTATAGAACATTTATATTTATTGACCTTCATCAGAATGAAAGCTACAGATTAATTTTTAGTGATGGCGACGGCACTGAGGGATCTTGGGCAGACTGGCGAAGTTATTTAGGTAACAATTTTAGCGAAGATCTATTACAATAAAAGGTGTATTAAAAAATTAGCTCACAGGTAAACACGGATTAAGAGTTATGAATTTTAGTTATTTATCTATCCAAATCTGTGGAAATCCGTGAGCAATAAAAGGAGAAAATATAATGAGCAATAACGCAAAAAAGGGTTGTCTTATCGCTGTAGGAATAGTTGTTTTTTTAGCAATTGTAACTATCTCGAATGTTATTAGAACTTATAACAATATGGTGAAATTAGATGAGGGTGTTAAGGAAAAGTGGAGCCAAGTTGAAAATACATATCAGCGCAGATATGATCTGATACCGAATCTTGTGAATACTGTTAAAAAAATTGCAGCTCACGAAAAAGATACATTTACAGCAGTTTCGGAAGCTCGTTCAAAAGCAGGTGGAACCTTTAAAATTTCAGATGAAGTTCTTAATGATCCTGCTATGTTCCAGAAATTTCAACAGGCTCAAAGTGGTCTGAGTGGAGCTCTGCAAAGGCTTATGGTTGTTATGGAAAAATATCCTGATCTCAAAGCTAATCAGAATTTCTTAGCTCTTCAAGATGAACTTGAAGGTACAGAAAATCGAATAGCTGTTGAACGTAAAAGATTTAATGAAGCTGCCAGATATTACAACACATACATCAAAATGTTCCCAAAAGTTATTTTGGCTAACATGTTTAGATTCGAAGAGAAGCAATATTTTAAATCTGCTGAAGGTGCACAAGAAGCTCCGAAAGTAGAATTTTAGGAAAAGTTTCAACACGGACACACTGAATCACAGAGGAAAATAAATTACTCTGTGTTAAGAAAAGGAGTATTGAAATGTCAGGATTCAAATTAAACAAAGATGATATAAAAAAAATAAGCTCTGCTGTTAAAACGGCAGAGAGTAAAACTTCCGGTGAAATTGCTTCTGCAATAATAAAAGAAAGCTACGATTATGCTATTTATGAACTAATATTCGCAGTAGTTATTGGATTTATCTATTTTGTGGTAATGATGTTTTTTGCAGGCAATATTGAGCAGTTTCTGCAAGGTAAATTTTGGGATTATTCTGTAAATTACCTGATCTTATTCTACGGGTTTTCTACTTTTATAGTTATTGCTCTCTTCTATTTTATTGGAAATCTTTCCTGCATTGATCGTATAATCGTTCCAAAAAAGATAAGAAACCAAAAAGTTACAGAAAGAGCTACTCGCTATTTTATGGAATCGGGAGTTTATAATACAAAAGATAGAACTGGTATTTTGATCTTTATCTCTAATATGGAGCGACGTGTAGAATTACTTGCAGATAGTGGAATAAACGCTAAAATTCCAAAAGAAAAATGGCAGAATATTGTTAATAATATTATCAAGGGCATCAAGCAAAAAGAGATAGCGGTTCATCTATCGGAATCAATAATAGAATGTGGGAATCTGCTGGCACAGCACTTCCCCATACAATCGGATGATAAAAATGAACTGACCGATAATATTGAAATCCTGGAGAAATAAGATGAAGAAGATAATAATAATTTCAATTATACTCATTTTTGCAGTAAGTATTTTATTTTCTTTGGATGTTCCAAAATTAAAAGGTGCTGTTAATGATAATGCAAGCATAATTAATGCAAATGATGAGAGAAAACTGGAAGCACTTTTACGGGATGTGGAAGCAAAAACCTCATCGCAAGTTGCATTGCTCACCATCACTTCATTACAAGGCGAAAACCTGGAAGACTATTCTATGAGAGTTGTTCAAGCCTGGCAACTCGGGCAAAAAGAATTCGATAATGGTGTTCTTCTGCTAGTTGCATTAAATGAAAAGAAGATCAGAATTGAAGTTGGTTACGGACTAGAATCGATTATCACAGATACAAAAAGTGGATATATTATTAGGAATTATATTGTGCCCGGTTTTAAAGAGGGAGATTTTGCAGGTGGGATTACAAATGGTTTATTAGCAATTAGTGGTTTGGTTACACAAGAATTTGAGATCACTGATGAAGATCTTGCAAAATATGATAAACAGCAGAAAAGTGGGAAAAGAAAGCAGGTCCCATTTGGGCTAATAGTATTCATATTCATGTTCGTATTTGGTGGGCTTGGCAGAAGAAGAGGTGGCTTGTTTACAGCTTTATTCCTTGGCAGTATGCTGGGTAGTGGGCGCAGCAGAGGTGGTAGTGGATTCGGTGGAGGATTTGGCGGATTCTCTGGTGGAGGTGGCGGCTTTGGTGGCGGTGGCGCTTCCGGCGGCTGGTAATTTTTTTTAACTCACAATGAGGAGGATAAAAGATGAATGAAGAAATATCTAGACAAACGATAATTGATAATGAGCACATTAATTTACTATCAATGTTTCATTTGATATCAGGTATTTTAGCACTGCTATATTCTGTTTTCATGGCACTTTATTTTGGATTTATCATCTTTGTTTTTAAACTCAGTGAAAATTTTGATGGTGAATTTCCAATTCAGTCTATGGGAGTAATTATTTCTATTTGGATTATTATTTTACTATTTGCTATAGCGTTTGGTATTGCAAAAATATTTTCTAGTAAGATCGGAAGAGCACAC
>CAXCCM010000199.1:0-3284 GCA_963981005.1 uncultured bacterium
CTTCTAGTGCCACAGGGTAATTCACTCCTCGTCCTAAATAGAGAGCATTATGAGAATCTTGTAAAGTTTTTGCGATTTCTCTTATCTCATCATTTTTTTGTAAGATCAAATCAACTTTTTTAGGAATTGCAATAAGCTCTTTTATGAAAGATTTCCCAAATGTGGGCTGAAGATCTTTCATTCTTCCTAGTAAAACAGCAAGATTAGCAAGAATAGTAACTTGAGATGTAAATGCTTTTGTGGAAGCTACCCCAATTTCCGCTCCCGCATGAATATAAACACCACCGTCAGATTCTCGGGCAATAGTGCTTCCAATTGTATTAGTAATAGCAAGAACACGTGCACCTTTTGCTTGCGCTTCACGTAATCCAGCAAGTGTATCGGCCGTTTCGCCGGATTGGCTTATTGCAAAAACAAGTGTATCTTCAAGAATAATTGGATTTCTATAACGATATTCACTTGCATACTCCACTTCAACAGGAATTCTTGCTAAACTTTCAATAATATGTTTTCCAATTAGTGCCGCGTGCCAGGAAGTTCCACAAGCAATTATTTGAAGCATTTTTACTCTACGTAATTCTTCACCTGTCATGCTTAATCCACCTAACCTAACTGTAGAAAGTTTTTCGTTTAAACGACCTCTAAAAGCATTATGTATTGAAGTAGGTTGTTCGAAGATCTCTTTTAACATGAAGTGTTTATAATCACCTTTATCAATAGACGAAACATCCCAGTCAACAATAGATATATCAGCTTCTATGTTTTCATTTTGCAAATTAGTTATTTTATAATCATCACTACTTATTGTAACAACTTCGTTATCTTCAAGATAGATAACTTTTTTAGTATGAATAATGATAGCTGCAACATCTGATGTAACAAAGAATTCATCTTCACCAATTCCAAGTATCAATGGGCTTCCTTTACGGGCTGCAACAATCTTACCAGGATGCTCGTTACTTATTACAGCAATCCCGTACGTTCCTTCAACTAAATTTAGTGCACTTTGCACAGCAGTTGTAAGATTCTTTTCTATTTTTAAGAAATGTTCTATTAAATGTGCAAGTACTTCAGTATCGGTGTCGCTTTTAAAATCATGACCTTCTGATTCCAATTTTTCACGAAGATTCATATAATTTTCAATAATACCATTGTGAACAACTGCTACCGTTCCATCACAACCAGCATGTGGGTGCGCATTGATCTTGTTTGGCTCTCCATGTGTTGCCCAGCGAGTGTGTGCAATTCCAATATTGCCAAATGTTTTATCGGGTGAAGGTAAAACTCTCTCAAGCTCTACAATTTTACCTGATTCCTTAAATATATTTAGTTTGTTAGTATTTAAAATCGCAATTCCAGAACTATCGTAACCACGATACTCCAATCTTTTTATACCTTCGATTATTATCGGAGTTGCGTTCCTTTTACCAATGTATCCGACTATACCACACATAAGCTCTCCATATAAAATTATTTATAAATATCTTGCACTAAATTATTTTTAGGGTTAAGAAATGAGAATCCTTTAATAACCAAATAGATTATTATTACAGCTGGTATAATAACCCAATATACTATTTTATCATCTATAATTATAAAATTGATGAATGATATGTTCTCTGCATAATTTGTTATGAGTATTGTAAGAGAATTTTGAACAAAATGTGCTAAAATAGGAATATATAAGCTGTTCGTTTTAACAGCGACATACCCAAGCCAAACACCAAAAAGAGTTACAGGCACAAATCTGAAAGGATCAAGATGAAACGCTCCAAATAGGATAGCAGAAAGAATTATTCCATACCATATTCCTTTCTTTCTTAATGCACTTAATACAAAACCTCTGAACATAACTTCTTCACAAATTCCAGGTAGAATTCCTACAACAAATAATGTGAACCACAAACCACTATCTTTAACTGTGATCAAATTCTGTAGAGCTTCTAAATAATTTTCTGAAACCGGAAAGATGTAATTTATTAATTGCCCTAAAATTCCTGCCAGCAATAAAAGCGGAAGTGCAGCAATAATAACTAATAAGAAATTTAATGGGCTAGTATAATTGAGTCTGAAAGTGGATTTAATATCTGTCTTAGAAACTCGCATTATCAATAAAACAGGTAATAGAATTAGCAGTAATTGAGTTTTCATCAACCCATTCATCATATCCTTTAATTGCCAACTTCCACCAATGTAATAGAGTGCAATAATCATAATTACAAAATATACCATTACAAATTGTAAATTTAGAACATCCTTCTTGCTTTTACCCCAAAATTTTAGGGATTTTTCCTCAGCTGTTCTAAATAAAATATTCTCACGATTAAAAAGTTTTATTGAGATGTAAACAGTTATAAAATCTAATGCTAAAGTTGATCCTAAAATTATAAACAGATAACTTAAATTATAGTTATTTAGCATAATGTCACGCATCATTAATGAAAAATTTACAATAGGAATTAATGCGAATCCCAGATTCAATTCAAATCCTGGCAAGAAACTAACCATCGAAAGCATGATAGCACCAAATAGAAGCGGCATCTGATAACTTTGTGCTTCTTTAATATTTCTAGAATAGGTTGAAATAGAAAGCAGAATTGCAGAGAATAATGTAATTAATGGAAGCATGAGCAGCAGAATAAGAGCGAAGTTTCCTATTGGAAGTTGAAATTCTCCCATATTTGCTCCCAATTGCATAAATATATGTCGGAAAGACAGATACATACTTAACAAATTTAATAATACAGTGATTACTGAAATTGTGATTATTGTAAGATATTTACCAATAACCAGTTCATTTCTTCTGGCTGCACTTACTAAAATAGTCTCAAGAGTTCCACGCTCCTTTTCTCCGGCGATAAGATCTGAAGCAATTACAGAAGCACCACTTATTGTTAGAATAATAAGAAGATACGGCAGGAATTTCCCAACCACAAAACCAACCATTTGTTCTGGAGGGGCGATATTTTTCTTCCTAATTTCAACTGCATTTAAAATTTCACTATTTATATTGATTTTTTCTAATCTTTTACTTATATATGTTTCTTCAACTTCATTTAAATTATCCCTGATCTTTCTGTATGCCATTGAACTTTTCTCTGAAGTTTCATCATAGAAACAGGTAATATTGAATATTGGATAACCAGCAACAGAAAGGCTATCCTCAATATTTATTAGTGCTTGTATAGATTGATTCTGAAGGAGATCTAGATATGTATTTTCGTTATATACAACAGCTTCATTCATTATTTGAAGAGTTTCAATATTAGATAATGATTCAACTA
>CAXCCM010000200.1:0-3275 GCA_963981005.1 uncultured bacterium
GTGGAAGGAAGCAGCCCGAACATTTATGAAGCACTTATCGGTCAGGCTAAAATGGCTGAAGTAATTAAAAAATCTCCAATTTTAGAAAAACTGGATATTGTACCATCTAATGTTGATTTAAGTGGTGCAGAAATTGAACTAGTTAAAGAATATTCGCGTGAATTTAAACTTAAAGAAGCTTTAGATTCAATAAAAGATGATTATGACTACATAATTGTAGATTGTCCACCATCGTTAGGGTTGCTTACAGTGAATACACTTACTGCCTGCACAGATGTATTAATTCCAATTCAATGTGAGTACTATGCGCTAGAAGGGGTGAGCCAACTTCTTAATACAATAAGATTAATAAAAAAGGGGCTTAACCCGGATCTGAATATTATGGGGATTTTGCTCACAATGTATGATAGAAGATTAAACCTTTCACTTCAAGTTGCTAAAGAAGTAAGACGCTATTTTCAGGAACAGGCGTTCAGTACTATAATTCATCGAAGTGTGAAATTGAGTGAAGCACCAAGCTTTGGAAAATCAATATTCCATTACGATATAAAATCGTCTGGTGCAAAAAGCTATTTGCAATTAGCAAAGGAAGTGATGGCAAGATGACAAAACTAGGAAAAGGATTAGAAGCTCTGATCAGTGCAGTTCCCGAATCTACCGATGTTTCAACAGGGATCACGACTATTAAAACAGATCAGATAAAGCCCAATAGATATCAACCGAGAAAGCTATTTAACAATGAAAAACTGCAAGAATTGGCAAATTCGCTGAAAGAGAATGGTATTATTCAGCCGATAATTGTTACCACAAAAGATGAAGGTGAATATGAGCTTATTGCCGGTGAGCGAAGGCTGGAAGCTTCTAAACTGGCAGGATTCAGTGAAATACCAGTTATAATTCGCAGTGTATCACCTAAAGAACAATTACAATTTGCAATTATCGAGAATGTTCAAAGAGAAGATCTTACTGCAATTGAGGAAGCTAAAGCATATCAACAATTGAATGAGGAATTCAAACTTACCCATGCTCAAATATCCGAGATCGTCGGTAAAGATAGAGCAACAATTACTAACTTTATAAGACTGTTAAAATTAAGTGATGACGTGCAAATGATGATATTGAATGAGCAAATATCATCGGGTCATGCTAGAGCAATTTTGCAGGTTGATGAGGAATTAAGAGATAGATTCTCACAGTTAATTATCAAGAACAAGCTTTCTGTACGAAAGGCGGAAGAAGAGGCTAAACGCATTAAAGAAACAGGTACAGTTTCTCCTTCCAAAAAGAAAAAAGAAGTTATTGAAGTGCCCGAATTGAAAGAGTTTGAAAAAAACCTGAAGCAGAAATTTAATTCCAAAGTAAAGATATCAGATAACAATTACAAAGGGAAAGTCAGCTTCTATTATTCATCGCAAAATGAGTTGAATAAATTATTGGAAAAACTGGAAAAATGAAATTTGTAATTGCAATA
This sequence comes from uncultured bacterium, assembly GCA_963981005.1. GTDB lineage: Bacteria > Cloacimonadota > Cloacimonadia > Cloacimonadales > TCS61 > Tenebribacter. Next base: position 1,472 of record CAXCCM010000200.1, read on the forward strand.
ATGCTTATAATTGTTTTACTTATAACAGCTTGGTTTTATGCTGAGAATGTTAAGTTGAAAAAGCAGGTTATTAAGCAAGAGGAAGAGCTTGAAATCTCAACAAATTATATTAAACAACTTAATAAAAAGATAGCTGAAGATCGTAATCTTGTTTCATCATCTCAAACAAGTGAAGGGAAAATCCAGAAACTTATGGATACATATTTGGAAGAGCAAAATAAAAATGCTAATGGCGATGCTGACAAAGTTACTTTATACAGTGATCAACGTAGATTCTTACCGGATATCGTTCCAATAAAAGGTGATTTTGCTATAAGTCAGAGATATTCTGAAGAGCATCCCGCACTAGATCTTGCAGCACCAAAGGGAACGGAAGTTGTTGCGGTTGCCGCAGGTGAAATTCTCTCTGTTTATTACGATGACATTTATGGTAATGTAATAATGATAGATCATTTAAATGAATACGCGACACTTTATGCGCATCTTGCAACAACATTTTTTGAAGGTAAAAGTACCGTAGAAAAGGGAGAGACTATTGCACTAGTTGGAAACACAGGAAACAGTTCTGCCCCGCATCTGCACTATGAAATAATGCTTGAAGGAAATAATGTAAATCCTGAAGAATATATCGATGTAAAAAAGTAGGAGGGGACAAAATATGAATAAGAATAGAAAAGTAGAACTTTCGACCATAATAGGAAAAGGAAGTAAAATAAAGGGCACACTATATGTTCAGGGTGGAGTAAGAATTGATGGTGAAGTAGAGGGTACAATAGAATCTGACGGATTTGTAACTATCGGATCATCTGGTGTTGCCAGGGCCGATATTAAAGCTGATGAGTGCCTGATCTCCGGAAAAGTAGTTGGAAACGTAACTTGCAAAGATGGGATCGAATTGGATAGAAGTGCAAGGGTGAATGGTGATATTGTGGCTAAGATCTTGAAAATACATACAGGTGCTGTTTTTAATGGGAATAGCATGATGACTACTGGTGCAAAACCAATTAGGAATCCGATAATTACTCCAAATGTGGAAAAGAAAGAATCCGCTGAATAGTGAGCTGATAAAATATATTAGCCTGATATCTCAATTAGGATTCACAATAATTGGCTCAATACTTCTTTTTTTAGCTGGAGCAATATTTCTTGAAAGGAAATTTCAAACAGAAGGGATCTTGATTTTGGTAGGCGTTCTAATAGGCGTAATTTCAGGTGTTTTTGCAGCATACAAATTACTAAAAAAAACACTAGAAAAAGAATGACTAAAAATATGAATGATAATAATAAATATATTAGAAAAATATTGCTGATTATTCTCTTGACAAACATACTTGCGATTTTGACTTTACCGTGGTTCTTTAAACAGTCAATAAGCTGGATTTTAGGGTCGTTAGGCAGTGGTGCGAATTTTTATTGGTTAGCTCAAAATTTAAAGGTAAGTATAGGGCTTATGCCAACAAAATCAAGGGTGAATTCCGCAAAAGGATCACTTATGCGATATGCTGCGTTAACGATATTTGCGCTTACTATTTTCTTTTTAGTTAAGCCGAATATTATCGTTTTCGGTGCAGGGTTACTTTCTGCACAGATCGTGATCTATATAGTTGAGATTGTTGGGAACCTGAGAAACAATAAGTATTTTAGAGGGTAGGATGGCTAAAAAGAAAAGCCCAATATTAAAGATATTCATAATAGTTTTCATTATTGAAGCAGCGCTTGTATTTGTTTCAAGTGGCTTTAATAAGCAACTTCAAATTGGGGTTGATGATGGAAAGTTTATCTTTAGAAATATACAGAGTCATTA
>CAXCCM010000201.1:0-3272 GCA_963981005.1 uncultured bacterium
CACCGAGATCTACACTCTTTCCCTACACGACGCTCTTCCGATCTATTCTTCATCAGAAAGTATCACTCCTTTTCCGGTAATACAATGCTCTTCACATTTCCCGCAAAAAATACATGTCCCGTAATCTCGTGAAATCGTTCTAATTCCTTTTACAGGATCATCAATATACGTTATCGCATTTGAAGGACATACATTGGCACATGTTTCGCAGCCCACACAGTTATCTTCATCGACAATTGGTTTTCCTCTAAAACCTGCGAATGGTTTAAATTCTCCACCGGGAAATTTTGTTGTATATGGTTTAGAAAACAGGGAAGTTATTGCTTCTTTCAATTCACGTAATTTTGGATATCTCATTTTTGAACATCCTTATAATCATCAATAATTGTTTTATCCCAAAGCTTTGTACCAAAGATATATGAACCTCGCACAAGCGCATGTGCCGCCACGGTAGAAACAAAAAACAAAAGCGGTATTGCAATAAGTGCCTTTATCCCAGTAGCCGTAAATCCATATTTTATGAACAATCCAAAAAGAATACTGCAAGTTCCCAGCGTTACAGATTTTGTGGCTGATTGCAAACGGTTATATACATCTGGAAGACGGATCAATCCGATACACCCGAACAGATCAAATATGACTCCAATTATAATGAAAATCAAGCTTATTGTATTACTCATCTAATTTTTTCCCCGTTAAATATTTTGCTAAAGTTAAGGTTCCAATAAAGCCAAAAATTATCCAGGCAATGGCGATATCGATCAAGAATAGACGACCCGTTTTGATAGCCAGTATAACACATATTCCCACTACCAGAATTCCAAAGATATCTATCGCTACCATTCTATCTGCAATTGAAGGACCAAAAACTACCCTAAAGAAACATAAAAAACTCATTCCGATCAGAATATAAAGAAGTAGATTAATAATCATTCGAATATCCTCTTAATAAATTTTTCAAATCTTCCTAATATTTTATCTGTGTATACCTTTGGATCTCTACTGCTCACATAGATCCAGTGAATATAAAATTCATCATCGATAATATCTACTGTTATTGTACCGGGTGTCATTGTAATTGAGTTGGCTAGGAATGTTTTGCCAATATCGGTTTTCAAAGTAGTTTTAACTTTCACTATACCCGGTTTTATAGGCATAGATGGACTCAAAACTCTGTATGCTACATCGAAATTAGCCTTGATACATTCCCATACAAAAATAAATAGATACACTATTATCCAGAAATACCTTTGAGGTTGAAAAAATTTCTTTGAATCCTGCAGAAAATCATTTCTAAAAACTATTGCTGTTAATAAAGCGGCTACAGCTCCCACAATTAAATTTGGTGTTTCCAAATTGAATGTTATCAATAACCAGAGAGCAAAAGATATTATGAATAATGTTATAAATTTCATACTTAAATTCCTATTATCTTGGTTGCATAATTTGTTGAATTTATCAAAACATCCACTGCCGGCTGCAAGAAGATCATTCTCACTTCCGGAATTATCAGTAAACTAAAGATCACACATAAAATTGAAAGTAAGATCATAGAGAAACTCATTGAAAATGGTACTTCTTTTATCTTACTATATTTGGAATGCAATTCACCAGAGAAAACATATTTTTGGATTTTTGTAAAAGATGCTAAGGTGATCACACTCACCAAAACTGCAAAAAAAGCTATCCAAATAAATCCAGCTTGAACAGCCGCAATTATTATAAGAACCTTGCTAAAAAATCCATTAAAGGGTGGAATCCCGGAAATTGCCATAGATGCTACAAAAGAGCTACCTGATGTAATTGGCATTTTACTTGATAATCCACCTAACTTTTTTAAATTTCTTGTACCTGTTCTATACTCAACCGAACCAGCATTAAGAAATAGTAATCCTTTGAAGATCGAGTGGTTAAGCATATGGAACAGACCACCACTGATTGACAGTGCTGCTATCTTTCTATCTCCTCCGGTTGCTAATATCAGCATTCCAATTCCAATTCCAATTATTACATAACCCATCTGACTAATACTGTGATATGCAAGCAGTCTCTTAAAATCCCATTGCCCAATTGCCAGCAAAACACCAACTATCATTGAGATAGTTCCCAATATTGTTATTGTCATTGATAACTCGTAAGAGAGTGGCAGCATATTGAAGAATAAGCGAATGATAACATAAATCCCAATTGCCTTAATTAGAACTCCCGATAGCATAGCTGAGATTGGAGATGGAGCAGAAGAGTGCGCATCGGGAAGCCAAGAATGGAATGGGAAGATCGCTGCTTTTAAACCAAAACCTGCCATTAGAAGAATAGAAATAAATTTAATGAATACATTTGATCCATCAGGTGAAGTGCAGTTCACAGTTAACTGTCTTGAAATATCAGCAATATTCAAAGTGCCGGTATTCCAATATATCAAACCAATTGCCAAAAGAATTATCAGCGAAGCTATCCCACCTAAAACCTGATATTTAAATGATGCTTCCAATTGTTGTTTCTCTACACCAAAAGCTACTAATGCATAAGAAGCTATCGCAGCGATTTCTAAGAATACATAGATATTAAATATGTCACCACTTATCACAATCCCGTTCATTCCAGCTATCATGAGACTGAATAGAACATAGAATTTTCTTTCGGAAGTATATTGTTTTGTATAGGAAAGAGAATAAAAAATAGATAAAAATCCAACTACCGAAATTATGAGCAGAACCAATTTTGAGAGACCATCCATAACCATATAAATTGCAATTGGTACACCATTTACCGGTTGATGTCCACCAACTTTATAGATCAATGATCCTTCTGAATTGAAAATAAAATGGAGAGTAAGGTAAACCAGTGACAGCATAAATATCGGAGTGATAAATTTATTGAAATTTTTAATAACTCTACCCAAAATTGACATAATAAATGCAGAACCAAGTGGAATTATTACAAATAGTGGAATTAAAGAATTCATTTTTTATCCTTTTAGATCTTTTATCTTTCTAATATCAAATGTCCCATATTTCTGATACAATCGGATGGCTACAGCCAAGAGAAGTGCTGTGGTTGCAAGCCCGATAACAATTGAAGTTAGTATCATTGCCTGTGGTAGAGGATCCACAAATTTCGCATTTTCAAAACCCTTTGAAAGAATTGGTGCAGTGCCGCCCTCCACATATCCAATCATAATAAAGAAGAGGTTAATACTGCATTCCATAATAGCAATTCCGATAATTATCTTTATCAGGTTTCTTTTGGCGATCACACCATAAAGTCCAACA
>CAXCCM010000202.1:0-3256 GCA_963981005.1 uncultured bacterium
ATCATTCAGATTTGAAATTTAAGTTAGCAGAAATTATTACTGAAACAGGTTGGAAGCCGGATAGGCTCATCCACACTGCAACTGCAAGAAGTCATGCGATAAGATCTTTGGCTGATTCTGATGCAGAGCTTTGGAAAAATATTATTAATGCAAATCTAATTGGAACTTTTAATATTCTTAACACCATACTTAAGTATTTCAAAGAAAATAAAAATGGAAAAATAGTACTTTTTGGTTCTAACGTTTCACGTATCGGTCTTCCAAAAGGTTCTGCTTATGCCGCTTCAAAAGCAGGTATTGCTAATATTGGAAGGACATTAGCGACTGAAGAAGCTGCAAATAATATTATTGTAAATACTGTCTCACCGGGACCTATTAAAATTGATGATAGTCAGTTCACAGAAAGTTATCGGAAATTCCGAGAAGAATATTATAAAGAAAAATTAAGAGAGATTCCACTTAAACGTTGTGCTTCTTTTCAGGATATTTTTGGATTATGTAAATTCCTGCTTTCAAAAGATAATTCATACATTACCGGAGAGGAATTCTTTATAACCGGTGGCAAGATATAATTGATGAAACGAACATTCACAATAGCTATTTTATTATTTACTTTTTCACAACTTCTTATAGCAAAATTAGAGTATGTTGTATATCCTGCTCTAGGCTATTCCGATGAAACTGGAGTTTATGCTGGAGGACTTGCATATCTGCGATATGGTAGTGTTGAGACTGATTCAACTTCCCAAAAAAACCTAATTTATTACTCAAACGAAGTTAGCGAAAAGAAACAATATTCAATTCATTTTATGCCAAAAATATATTTAAAGAATGGCTTGTATACAATTGTAGCAAATGTAAAATTTAAGCACTGGCCAAGCACATTTTATGGAATTGGAAATGAACATGTATCCGATACAGAAGAGCAATATACAAAAAGAGAGTTTGATATTGAATTTGAGGTTAGAAGAAAAATCACAGATATTTGGCAGGTTACACCGATCTATAGATTTTCAAATTTCCAAATAAAAAAAATGGAAGAAGATGGATTATTAGCGAATGATGATATTCCGGGAAATGAAGATAATGTAACTTCCGGAATTGGAGTGAGCATCTGCTACGACTCACGTGATTCAGATACTTATCCGCAAAGTGGATTGTTCTATAATTTTAAGTCTGTTCTATTCTCAGAAATAATAGCAAGTGACTATAACTTTATTCGGAATGAAATAGATCTGCGGCATTATACCTCAGTTTTTAATAACCAAACAATAGCAATTCAAAGTTATTTCTCAACGGTTTCAGATGAAGTCCCATTTCATAAGATGTCGTATTTAGATGATAATATGAGAGCAATTACAGCTAATAAATTTATAGATCGACATTCCGTTATCTTCCGAATTGAAAATAGAATATTCCCATTCTCACATCCACTCTTAGAGAAATTTGGATTTATAACTTTCTTAGAAACTGGAGAAGTTGCTGGAAACTTGAAAGATTTTTCTGTTAATAGGCTAAAATTCTCTTATGGAGCAGGATTAAGAATTTCATTTCTCATGAATGATAGGTTAAATGTGCGACTTGATATTGGATTTGGTGAGCAAAGCAGAAGCCTAAGTATGGGAAGTAGAGAGGAATTTTGATGCTTAGAAAATTGATACTCCCTCTAATTGCAATTTTAACTATTCAGCTTTCAGCTTTTGAGATCGGTGAAAAACTAACCTTCCAAATTAAGTATGGAATAATTAAAGCCGGTGAAGCCACAATGCAGATAAATTCTCATATCTATCAAGATTCAACAGAATGTTATAAAATTAAATCACTCGCAAAAACAAACTCCTTTTTTAATAATATTTACAAAGTCCGAGATAGAATTGAATCGATCTGGGATAAGAATAAACTTGTTACTCGTAGATTTACAAAGAAGCTTCAAGAAGGTTCCTACAGACAATATAGAATCCACTTTTACTATCCTGAACAAAATTTCACGATCTATACAAAATTTGGTCGTAAAACAAAAAAATTCAAAGAAAAAAGAATGGAAATTCCTGCCAATACTCAAGATATTCTGAGTGCACTTTACTATTTAAGATTACAGGAATTCACAGTTGGCGATACACTTACAATAAATGTAACTTCAGATGGCAGGAACTATCCTGCAGATGTTATAATTCATAGAAAAGAAATAATGGAAACAATATTCGGAGATAAAAACTGCTTTGTTGTTGAACCAGTTTTAAAAGGTGATGCAATATTTAAGCAAACTGGCAAGATCCTGGTCTGGCTAACAGCAGATGAACATAAAATTCCAGTAAAAATGAGCAGTAAAATAGTTTTTGGAAGTTTTAAGGCAATACTGAAAGATGCAGAAAATATCCCTTACAAAAAAAAGTAGTTACTGGTACGACCTACCAGCTGAGTTCATAGCTCAGCACCCAAAAGATAAGCGCTCCGAAAGCAGAATGCTTGTATTAGATAAAGTATCCGGTAAAGTAGCACATGAAAAGTTTAGTAACATAATTGAGCATCTAAAACCTTCTGATATTCTTGTTGTAAATAATACAAAAGTTATTCCTGCACGTTTGTTTGGAAACAAAAGTACCGGTGCAAAAGTTGAAGTATTTCTTTTGGAACAAAAAACTGATACAAGCTGGGAATGCCTTGTAAAACCAGGACGCAAATTACAGATCGGTGCAGAAATTACCTTCAATGAGAAGCTAAAAGCAAAAGTAATAGATCATGCAGAAGAGGGTGGTAGAATTGTTGAGTTTTATTGGGAAGGCAATTTCTGGGACATTTTAGAAGAAATTGGGAACGTTCCGCTTCCCCCCTATATTAAAAGAAATTCCACAAACAAAGATAAAGAGACTTATCAAACAGTTTATGCCCAAGAACGTGGATCAGTTGCTGCTCCAACTGCCGGATTGCATTTCACAAAACCATTAATGAAGCAGATCAGAGAAAAGGGCATCGAGATTTTAGAAGTTGTACTGCATGTTGGTTTAGGAACGTTCCGCCCTGTAAAAGCTGATGACATTAAAGACCATACTATGCACAGTGAACATTGCATGATAACTAATGATGTTGCTTCAAAGATAAATACTGCAAAAAAAGATGGTAGACGTATTATAGCTGTAGGAACAACAACAACACGAACGCTGGAAAGTTTTGCTGAAAATGGACATCTGAACAGTGGTTCTCATTGGACGGAGATTTTTCTTTATCCCGGAAAAAATATTCAAATCATCAATGGATT
>CAXCCM010000203.1:0-3200 GCA_963981005.1 uncultured bacterium
AAGTATGATGAGGAAAATTATTGGTTTCATTCCAACTTATCTTTTGGGTCATGAAGTAATCGACACCACACTTTCTTAGAATCTGTGGTAGAGCAGCACTATAGCCGAATACATCAGGTAGCCAAAGATCTTTTACTTCAATTCCAAATTCTTCCTGATAAAATCTTTTACCGTAAATGCACTGACGTACTAAAGATTCTCCGGAAGTTAGGTTCATGTCCGGTTCTACCCACATTGCACCTTGAACTTCCCATTTTTTATCTGCAATAGCTTTTTTCACTTCTTCATACAATTGAGAATAATCACTTTTGATCCACTGGTAGAGCTGTGGTTGGGATGCTCCAAATTTATATTCAGGATATTTTTCTATCAATTTTAGAGCTGTAGCAAAAGTTCTTCCACCCTTTCGTTTAGTTTCCCGCACGGGCCACAACCATGCCAGATCAAGATGCGCATGACCAATAGAATAAGCAGTTGTTGCACTGGAATTTGCAGGTTTAGAAAGTATCTCTGCTGTTATTGCTAAGCAATCATCAATTCCATTTCCATCATTCCAATTGTTACAGACCTCATTCAAACCATAGATAATTTTATTTCGACGAGGAGTTTTCTCTGGAAGAGCTTCAAAAAGTGAGATCAATACATCAAGATCGTATGAAAGTTTTATTATGTTATTGTTTACACTTACAATTTCTGCCTGTTTTAAACGATAATCATTTTGCCCCGATCCAAAAAGCCCATTTGCTCCTGCCTCTACTAATAGATCAACCGATTCTCCACCTTTTGCTTTCTTATGTAAAGGAACGAAATATTTTCCAGATCGCAAATCCCAATGGATCTTATTGGTAAGACCCAACCAAGGGGAACCATTCTTCCATACACATCCTTCACCATTTAAATCAATTAGTGCTCCAATTTCTTTGCCTTTTGCTTTTGCAGGAGTTTTTCCTGTAAACTTGAACCAGGCACAACCCCATAATTCTCCCCATTCTTCGTTAATTTTTATAGGTTTATATTTTGCTTCTAAAGCTTTCTTATAGGGAATTGGAACTTTCTTATCATAGATATATGATGCTTTCAGGTTTGTCAGTTTCGTATATTGTTTTGTTTTAATTCTTTCTGAGAATCTTTTGATTCGCTCAATATAAATTTTTTCTCTCTGCATTTGGATAACTCCATTTTGCTTTTCTTAATGAAAAACCTTCTTTTATATAATGCAACCATCAATTTATAATTTTACTATTTCAGGCAAGAATTTTGTGAACAATTTGACAAAATATTGATATTCATATCTCTAACCGAATGAGAATAAATAATAGTATAAATAGTAATGTAAGGCTATCGTTCCTGTTTGAAGCTTTACAATCGTTTGGACGTGGCATTTGGATGGGCAACATTTTTAGCCTTTATGTAATTTTATTTGTAGAAAGTTCAAAAAGTATTTTTGGTTTAACAGCAAATGAACTTTTAGGAATAACTGCTGGAGTATCTGGTATTGCAATGACAGCTATCGTATTTCCAGCAGGGATCATGGCTGACAAATACCCACGTCAGATTATGTTGCGGATTTCGGCAATTGTAGGAATTATAGCTATGATTACTTTAGCCGCTGCAAACAGTATCTTTGTAATTCTTGTAGCCATGTTGTTGTGGGGAGCTTTTCAAGGTTTAGCACGACCTGCTTTCGAATCAATCTTAGCAGATTCACTACCATCGGGTAATAGATCAGGAATTTATGCTAAGCAACATTTAGTAAGACAAATTGCTATGGCTTCAGGTCCATTTTTGAATGTTTTTTTGTTTCTTATTTTGGGTGATGTATGGGATATTTCGATTTTGAAATCGGTTATGTTGATCGGTATTATCATCTCACTTATTTCTACTTTTACCCTCTTCTTTTTCCGTGATGACCGTTCAATGGGATCAGAAAGTGAAGCATTGCTGCATCAAGAAAATAGTGAAACAGGAGAAAAACCAATACTTTCCAAAAAGGCAAAACGAGTACCCATCTTACTAGTAATTTCAGATATAATCGTTGGAATGGGAGCTGGGATGAGTATCAAGTTTTTCCCGGTTTTCTTTCGCTCAATTTACCAGATGCAACCAATATCTGTTCAAATGATAATGGGTTCTACTGCTATTTTTACAGGAATATTAGGAATATTAATTCAACGTTTTTCAGTTAAAAAAGGGAGAGTGGAAATGATTTTCGTTGTGAAATTCTTAGCTACGATCTGCCTTATCGCTATTGGATTTTATCCTGCCGTCATTTTATTAATACCGCTTTTTGTAATGCGTGGATCTTTAATGAATGCAGCCCATCCTCTCAGTCGTTCTATTTTGATGGACATAATTCCCAAAAAGAATCGTGGCAAATGGAATTCTGTAGAAACAGTGGCTTGGGGTCTCTTTTGGAATGCTTCAGCTGTAATTGGTGGATTTCTGATCGGAGATAATAATTTTCAGCGATGTTTTTTTATAACTGCTGGAATTTATCTAGTTGGTACAATACCAATATTAATGTTGATACCACTGGTTAATAAAGAAGCAAAATAGATAATCAAAACAAGAAGATTAAATGCTTACTTCTCCGTAGGTACTACAATTCCTTTAATAATAATGTTCTGGAAGAACACAAATACAGCAAAAGTAGGAATCGCTGCGATTACCAGTGCGGCAAATCCTACACCTGCACAACTGCGCTGCATAAGCTGATAAATATGCACCATCATCGTCCACATATCCTGATCCTGACACACAATGAAAGCGAACATGAAATTACGGTATGCAGCATTAAAAGCACCAAGTGCAATAACTGCCATTATCGGTTTTGAAAGGTTCATTGCAATCTTCCAGAAGATCCGTACTTCACCTGCTCCATCAATTGTTGCACTTTCAAAAAGTTCTTGTGGCAGAGAATCGAAAAATCCCTTTAGTAGGAAGATGAAGTATCCATCTGCTGCTGCTGGTAAAATAAGTGCGAAGAATGTATTTAGCATGTTGAATTTCTTAAGAAGCAGAAAGTTTGGAATTCCCATTACCATAGGTGGAAAAGCCATTGTAAGCATTAGAATCAAGATTATTTTATATGATGCCTTAAGTTTGAATCTGCTCATTGCATAAGCTGCCAGCGGATTTACAATAAGTGCTGTTATTATTGCCAGTAAACAGTAGATAAGTGTATTTACAATTGCGCGTCC
>CAXCCM010000204.1:0-3134 GCA_963981005.1 uncultured bacterium
CTACACATGCTTATATCCTATTCTTTACAGATCATGGAATATGTCATTGGCTCAAAGTTCATAGAATTCCAAGTTTGGGAAGGCTTGCTAGAGGAAAAGCTATTGTGAATCTTCTTCAACTAGAGAAGGATGAAAAAATAGAGGCTTTTGTAACCGTAAGAGATTTTAATGATCCATATTATGTTACAATGGTTACAAAGAATGGTACAATAAAAAAATCTGAATTAAAATCATTCTCAAGACCAAGAGTTAATGGTATTATCGCTATAAAATTACTTGATGGTGATAAACTGATAGAAGCAAAAATAACCGAAGGTGATAATGATATCATCTTGGCAACCAGAAATGGATATGCAAATAGATTTAATGAGACAGATGCAAGATCTATGGGCAGAAATTCTCAGGGTGTTAGAGGTATTAGACTTAGAGATGATGACCAAGTAGTTGCAATGGTTGTTATAAAACGTGAAGGAACATTACTCTCAATAAGTGAGAATGGATATGGAAAGCGAACTGAAATAAGTGGATACAAAGTTACAAAACGTGGATCTAAAGGTGTTATAACTCTTAAAACAACTGAGCGTAATGGTAAATTGATCTCTCTACTTGAAGTTGTAGATAATGATGACCTTATGATAGTAACAAGAGATGGTATGATAATCCGACAGTCTGTTAATAAAATATCGGTTATTGGAAGAAATACTCAAGGTGTTAGATTGATCGCTTTAAATGAGAAAGATAAGGTATATGATATTGCCAGGATCATTGCGGAAGATGAAACCGAAGATGAAGAAAATACTGAATCATCAGATAAATTACCAAAGGGTGAAGTATTAGAAACTGGAGATGCAGTTGAAACAGATAATGAATCGGTTGAACAACCTGCAGAAGAAAAGATTACAAAAGAAACCGATGATGTTCCTAAAGAAGTTACAAAAGAAGAAACAGTTGAAGAAGCTGTTGATGCAAAGAAAAAAGATGATAAAGAGCAGGAGCTTGATTTCGGTCTTGACAGCTAAAACACAGTAATAAGTGTAAACACAAATAAATGCAGAGACGATTTTTTTTAGATCGTCTCTGTTAATATGTGAGGTGAAATCATGAAACGATCAATTTTCTCATTACTATTACTTGTTCTAATATTTTCTGCCTGCACAATTAAATATGTTCCTGTTCAAACAGACGGAGTTACCATAGCAGATGATTTTGGTGTAAATAGAACCAAAGCTTACACTTTTGCTGCTGCTAATGAATATTGGAATAAAGAACCGCAAGAATTGACCAATTATTTCACAACTTTCTACGTTTCAATTCAAAATAGAACACGAGATGAACTGCAAGTTGAAATGAACGATTTTGGATTAATTGATCAAAATGGTAATCAGTTTGATGTTATCACACATGACTATATAGAAAAACTTCTTGCTCCCAGGCAGATAGATTACTTATTGATAAACGAAAATAAAGAAGAACTTTTAGATACTGAAGAGTTTTTTAATGAACAAAAAGCTGTGATGGAAGAGTGGCGAACAGCTCAGAACAATCTCATAACATATTCTTTTCATTTTGGGAATATCATGCCCGGAGCCAAGAAATCTGGTTATATCTTCTTTCCTAAATTAGAATCTGAAAATGCTGAGTGCGAATTGAGGTATGATGATAGAAGTATTAAATTCATCAGACTTGATGAGAAAAAGAAACAAGAAAAAGAATAATAGGAAAATTAGATAGATCTATTAAGCCTTCAAGGAATTGATATCTTTGAAGGTTTTTGTTTTTCCAAAGCATTGACAAATTATCAGATAATAAAATTCTCGCACAAAATTGATATAAATAAAAGGAAATGAATATGTTAGATTTTATAAAAGATAAAAAAAGAACTCATTATGCAGTAAGATTAAACAAACAAAATGTGGGAGAAGATGTAACTCTTATGGGTTGGGTACATCGTCGTAGAGATCTGGGTGGGTTAATTTTTATCGATATTAGAGATGTTTCAGGAAAAGTTCAAATAGTGTTTCATCCAGAAAATGAAGCAGTTCATACAAAAGCTGGTAAACTTAGAAATGAATATGTGATAGCTGTAACTGGAAAGGTTGTTCTTCGCGATGAGCAAAATATTAATAAAGGCATGAAAACAGGTGAGATAGAAGTTGAAGTTCAGGAATTACTACTGTTAAATAATTCGGAACCTCTTCCTGTTCAAATAAATGAAAATGTTTTAGCTGAAGAAGATCTTCGCCTTAAATATAGATATCTTGATCTGCGTCGTGATAAATTAAAAGATATTATTCTGATCCGTCATGAAATAGTATACGCGATAAGAGAATTTCTTGTGAAAAGAGATTTTTTTGAAATTGAAACTCCAATGCTGATGAAAAGTACTCCTGAAGGTGCAAGAGATTTTCTTGTTCCCAGCAGAGTTCACAACGGTAAATTCTTTGCACTTCCACAATCGCCTCAAATTTATAAGCAACTTCTTATGATCGGAGGTTTTGATAGATATTTTCAAGTAGCACGTTGTTTCCGTGATGAAGATCTGCGAGCTGATAGACAACCTGAGGTTACACAACTAGACCTTGAGATGAGCTATGTAACACAGGAAGAGATTTTTCAAATTATGGAAGATCTGTTTAACTATGTTTTTAAAAAAGTAATTAATATTGATCTTCCAAATACTTTCCCGCAATTAACATATAAAGAATCGATGGATAGGTTTGGATCTGATAAACCTGATACGCGTTTTGGTATGGAATTAATAGACCTCTCAGAGATCGTTGCAAATTCTGAATTTAAGGTTTTTAGCAGTGCCCTAAAAACTGGTGGTAGTGTTCGTTGTGTAGTTGCACCCGGTTGTGCAGGTTATTCTAGAAAGCAAATTGATATGCTTACAGATAGAGCAAAGCATGTAGGTGGGAAGGGACTCGCATTTGTAAAATATGTTGATGGTGATTTTCAAACAGGTATCTCTAAATTCTTATCTGATGAAGAGAAGAAACAGATTGTAAAGACAAGTGAAGCTGATGATGGAGATCTAATTCTGTTTGCAGCAGATAGAAATAAAATCGTCTTCAAAGTACTTTCTGAGATTAGAAATTATCTTGGTAAGGAACTTGAATTATTCGATCCAAAGC
>CAXCCM010000205.1:0-3121 GCA_963981005.1 uncultured bacterium
CTCTGAAGTCATGACTCATTTTATCTATCTCATCCATCATTATAAGTGGATTTGTAGTTCCGGCTTTTTTCATACTTTGCATTATCACACCAGGAAGTGCACCAACATATGTTCGACGATGACCTCTAATTTCAGCTTCATCACGAACTCCACCTAAAGACAATCTCACAAATTTTCTATCCATAGCTCTTGCAATTGATTTTCCTAACGAGGTTTTTCCTACACCCGGAGGTCCAACAAAGCACAAGATCTGTCCTTTCACCTTCTCTGCCAGTTTAACAACAGCAAGATATTCCAAAATGCGTTCTTTAACTTTTACCAATCCATAATGATCATCATCTAAGATGTCTTGAGCAATATTAAGATCAAAATCTCTTAGTTTAGGGTCATCCCAAGGGAGATCTAATATCCATGTTAAATAGGTATGAGTTACCGAATACTCTGGAGAATATGAATTCATATGAGCAAAACGTTCTAGCTCTCCTTCAGCTTTCTTTTTTGCTTGATCACTTAAATTAACTTTCTCAATTTTCTTCTTAAAATCAAGTAATTCGGTTTTATCTTCTTTAGTTATTCCAAGTTCCTTGTGGATCGCCTTCAATTGTTCATTCAAATAATATTCACGCTGCAATTTACTAAGTTTGCTTTTTACAGTGCCATCTATCTTATACTCAAGTTTTAATATTTGTATTTCTTCAATAACAATTCTATAGAGTTGTGAGATTGATTCAAAGAGATCATTTAATTCAAAAAGCTGCTGTTTTCTATTGATATCAAGTTGAATATTAGATAGTGCATAATAGAAAAATTCATCTGCATTTTCAGCATCACTCAATGGTATCATTGCTTCTTCTGGAATTGATTTATTGAGATCAACATAACTTTTAAATGCTTTACGGAATGAACGTAATAATGCTTCACTTTCTAACTCATTTTCAGATAGTATTTTTTCTTTAACCACGTAATTCGCAGTTAAATGTTTCTTATTTCTACGATATTTTTCTATTAACACTCGTTTATCACCCTCAACGAGTAATCTCATATTCCCATCTGGAAGCTTCATTGTCTGCAAGATAGTACAGATCGTTCCATAACGGTAAAGATCCTTAGCTTTTGGGTCTTCATCTGTTACGGTTTCATACTTTTGAGTAATACATATTATCTTTTTATCTCTAACTAAAGCCATCTCTGCTGCATGAATAGAAAGTTGTCTGCCTACTAGAAGCGGAGTTATTGTATTAGGAGCAAGAAGTAAATTTCTAAGTGGAATTACAGGTAAAGTTCCCGAATTTTTTTTATTTAATATTATATCTTTTTTTGCCATTTATCCTCCAACATTAATGTAGGAAAAAATTCCTCATATTTAAGGTCAATAATTATTTAAATTGAGTAATTCTTTAAGAGAAACATTTGCAAGTCTATCTTAACGTTATCTTCTTGAAAATTCAAAAGGATCAAAATAATAGCCAAAAGAAAAATAGTAGTGATTTACTCTATCTTCATCCATTGCAGCTCCAATTCTTAACGATCCTAAAAAAGTATTATATCCAAGTTTTATTCCCATTGCTTTAAAGAAGTCATCTTCTGCAGTCCAGTAATCTATATCTCCAAGTTGCAATACATTAAATTGGATATCACAAAATATTTTGTCAAATGGATTAAGCCTTAGTGCTAAAGTATTAATTTTATATATTGCAGCACTTTTTTCAGCAGGATAAAGTCCCATATAGCTATCGATCCCGCCAATATAGAAGGGATCAAATTCTTCTTCTTTACTATCAAAATGAGAACCATATTCAAATTGGTATTTCATTGAGAAAGTTTTTCCAAATGGCATTAGCATTCTAAGCTTAGAATAAAACTTTTTATTCCCAATCTCGCTGTACACACCCTCTCTTGCGGTAGAAAGTTTTGCTAAGAATTGAACCCCGCGCATCGGAAAAATGTAATTATCTAAACTTTCATGATAGAGTTTCAATCCCAATCCACTAGAGTAAAATTCACTATTCTCAAATTCACCGATATGCTTATATAATCTAGATCTATAAATGTAACTGTAAAGCTCTGCAACTAAGGATCTCTTTGCATAAAATCCAATACCGGAAGTTGCACCATATTCCACAGAATACACACTGTTTGTTTTTGCATGATCATCTCCATAAGAGTATAATTTTTGTTCTTTTACATACGGAAATGCCCTGAAATATATTCCCCAATGTTTACCAAAATTTTTAACATAATCTGCATTTATCTCATTTTTATCACCGATGTGTAAATTTAAAAGTAGCTTTGAGTTATGCTGAATATAATTATTTAATTCTAATGTTAACCCAATAACTACTTCTTGATCATTATTAGATGAAAGTGCGAAACCAAGACGTTTTCTATTTTTTTCTTTTACTTTTATAATTAGTTCATACTCGTTATTCTCAAAATTAATTACAGGGTATATATAACTAAAATATTGGGAATGATATGCGTTTCTAACAGCCTTAATAATTTCTCTTTTGGAATAATAAGTATTCTTTGTTAAGCCAACATATTCTCTAATTTTCGCATTGCTAAGGTGCTTGTTACCTAAAATTGATATGTTAGTAAAACTCAATTTATCTGGAGTTGAAGAAATATATCTTTTTTCTTTGCGTTTTGGAAGCTTCTCTAACTCTTCGATATGTTTCCCTGCTTCTATTTCACCTTCATCAATTATGTCTTTCATGCTGTTAAAATCATAGTTAGATAGTTTATTTAACTCTGGTTTGATAACGATATCGCAAAGTTCAATAGATCTATTAACATTATCTGTCATGCTAAAATTTATAGTTTGATCTAAAACTTTTATTAAGTTATCCAAGTTATCTTTTGGTCTTAATTCAGAACTTAATTGCAAGCCAATAACTATATCTGCACCCATTTCTTTAACGATCTCAGAAGGCAAATTTGCTCTGATGCCACCATCAATATAGAGTTCTTCATCTAATCTCATTGGTTCTAAAATAGAAGGAGCAGACATAGATGATCGCATTGCTTCATGCAAGTTGCCACTATCAAAAACTTTTATTTCTCCAGTTCTTATGTTTGTTGCAACACATTTGAATTCAAATGTGTTGCAACAAACATAAGA
>CAXCCM010000206.1:0-3111 GCA_963981005.1 uncultured bacterium
CGCTGGATTATTTGGAATAATGAAAATCTACAATCAGCTTCCAACACATAAAATTAAAGAAGATACAATTTTCTTGCATCATACCGGTAAGATATTTGGTGTTGGTTGCTTTGCATTCTGTAAGGAAGCTGTCGCAAAAATCAATCTGCAGAAAGGTAGGAAAAGCAAAAGTGGTTTTATCGTTTTGATTCCAAATATAGATTGGTTAAATAGATTTAATGTTAGAGCTACACCCCAAATTCATCTTATACTTAAACAATATTGGCCTGGTGAGTTGTCTGCTATATTGGAAGTTCCTGATACTAGATTAGAGCACATTTCAGAAAATGGAAAAGTTGCCTTCAGGATACCAACAGATAAATTACTAAGAGAGTTCATTGTTAAAATAGATCAGCCAATAATAAGCACAAGTGTAAATGAATCTGGTGAAGATCCAATTCAGAATTTGGATGAGATAATATCAAGATTTGAAAGATGGTTTGATTATGCAATTCTGCCTGAAAAAATTCAACAAAATGACAACCTATCTTCTACCATAATTGAATTCTCAAATAGCAAACTGAAGTTAATTCGTGAAGGAAGTATTCCATTTTCTGAAATTGAGATAAGTTATGAATTGCCACAGATATTATTTGTGTGTACGGGTAATACATGCAGAAGCCCGATAGCAGAATTTTTAGCTAAGAAAATTATAAGTGAAGATAATCTTAATTTTAGAGCTGCTTCAGCTGGATTTATGAAAGTAGGGAAAAGTATTTCAGAAAACTCAAAAAGTATTCTAGCTTCAAATGGGATTGATGCTTCAAAGCATAAATCTACTCAGCTAAATGAAGAGAACTTAAGAAGAAGCTGGCTGATACTAACTATGACAGAAGAGCATAAGAAAAAGATTTTGCGGTTCAAACCGGCTTCAGCTTCCAAAGTATATACTCTTTCTGAATTTGCTGGGCTTAGTGATGATGTTATAGATCCTTTTGGAAAGAATATTGAATTTTATGAGAAAACATTTGATGAGATTAACAAAAAATTAAAAATTACCTTTGAGAAAATCAAGGAGGAGAGGTGAAAATGCCATTTTTATTCAGCGGTTTGTTTTGGGGCGTAATGTTGGTTTTATTTGGAGCATCAATGATTTTACGGGCTGTATTTAATCTTGATATTCCTATTTTTAGAATTATATTTGCGTTGGTAATAATCTACTTTGGAGTTAAATTACTTCTTGGGCGACAATCATTTAAAAGTGATGAAAATTTTTCCATGTTCAGAAGTTCGGATATCACAATGAACGAAAGCGGTGGAGAATATAATGTGGTTTTTGGACAGAGCAATATTGACCTTTCTAACATTGATATTTCTGAAAATAGCAAAAAAGTTAATGTTGATGTTGTGTTTGGGAGCGGGAATCTGCTTATAGATCCTCAAATTCCGATGAAGTTAAAAATCAGTACCGTTTTTGCTGACTGCAAATTACCGCATCGTGATATCAATTTTTTTGGTGATTCCGGTTATGAAACTCCAGCATTTGTAGAAGGTGAGAACTACTTACTGTTAAATGTTGATGTAGTTTTTGGAAGTGTAGTTATTGTTGAAAAAGGACAAGAATGACATCTGCTTTAATGAAATATGTTGCTGAGGTTATTGATAAAGCAAGTAGTTTTGGGCTAACTTTATCGGATGAGAAAGAGATAAATTATGGTATACAGCTTAAATTTAAGAAAGGGGAAGATGACATTCCTTTAAACGTATACTATTCTAAAAAGAAAGGTATCTCTTCAGTTATAGGTGGCTCACCCAAGAATCCTTTACGTTCTATTATGCAGAAACTTTTGCAACAGAAGCCGGATGTTTCTAATAAAGATCATAATTGGAAGATTTGGGCAGGAACAGATGAATCTGGTAAGGGAGATTTTTTCGGAGCATTAGCTGTTTGTGGATTCATTGTAGAAGAGAGTGATTCTACTGATATACTAAAGCTTGGAGTTAAAGATTGTAAGTTGCTTAGCGATGCTGAAACAATAAAAATTGCTGAGAAACTTTATAAGAGATATGCGGATAAAATAGAAGTTTTAGTTTTACCGCCAGTAAAGTACAATGAATTGTATGCAAAATTTCGTCAGGGAAATAAAAAATTAAACGAAATGTTAGCCTGGATGCATGCGCGAGTGATCTTAAATTTGAATGCAAAGCATGAATTCGAAGGTGCGGTTGTAGATAAATTTGCCAGCGACAGGGTTCTTACCAGTTCAATAAAAGATATGAATAATATTAAGCTTGTTCATAAGATCAAAGCTGAGGAAGACATCGCAGTTGCAGCTGCCTCTATTATTGCACGCTATCATTTTCTTAATAGCATAGCAACAATTTCTAAGAAATTCCAATTGGAATTTCCAAAAGGCGCATCGAGCAAAGTAGTTAAGATGGGCAAAAATTTTGCAGCTAAATTTACTAAAGACAGACTAAATGAAGTTGCAAAAACACATTTTAAAACAATAGAAAAAATATAAGAAAGGATTATATGATAAAAGATTATCTGCAATATTCACCAAAGATCGGTAAGAAAACTTGGATAGCAGAAAATGCTACCATTATTGGTGAATGTAAAATTGGAAATGACTGTGGAGTTTGGTTTGGTGCAATAATCCGCGGAGATGTGAATTTTATTACCATAGGAGATAGAAGCAATATCCAAGATGGATGCATTATTCATGTAACTCAATCAAACACAAAAAATAGAGATGATGGAGTTCCCACAATTATTGGAAATGATGTAACAGTTGGGCATGGTGTTACACTTCATGGTTGTAAAATTGGGAATGCTTGTTTGATAGGAATGAGTGCAACTCTTTTAGATGGATGTGATATTGGTTCTGAATCTATAGTTGCAGCTGGTTCTCTTGTAACTAAGAATAAGAAATTCCCTCCAAAAAGTATGATAATGGGAATTCCTGCAAAGGTTATAAGGCAACTTAATGATGATGAAATTTTAAGTATTCACGAGTCTGCAAAACATTATATTTCTTATAAAAATGATTATTTAAAGATGGATAAGTAGGTGAGGACTTTAGTAATTGAACCAATGCCGGATCTTTTCTGGGAAGAGATCCGAAAGAA
>CAXCCM010000207.1:0-3096 GCA_963981005.1 uncultured bacterium
TACTACCATGCTTGGTTTTCTTCGTTACTACTACATCTACAAAATCTTTGTCCCACCCAGAAATTTCAATAGATCCATTAAGATTATCAATTATCAATCCGGTTTTGTCATTGACCTCAAAAGTCTTTGTAATCTCTTTAGTTGTTACAATTCCATAAACTAAAACTGCAACTGATAAAATAGCTAAGAATAATGTTATCTTTTTCATAACCCCTCCAAATTCAATATTTACCCATATCAATTGCAATTTGTATGCCAAAGATTTAGCTGAAGCCTAATTGCTTATATATTAAAAAATTAGAAGACAACAATGGTGAGTAAATAATAATTTGAAATTATCTAAATGATAAAAATTTAATTAGGGTATTATCAAAATGATAAAAAGATTAACAGATCAGATTAAGTTTATTAGGTAGTAGCTCTATCGTAAAATTCAGCGGATCATTTAATTTAGGAAGTTCACCATCATAATAAATAGGAATGGGCTCTTTTGTTGTGATCTCTATCTTGCGAGTTTGATGTATTACTACTTCGGGTTCTTTTAGGTGTTTTCCTTTTATTGCTGAAGGTAATAAACTTAAAACTCTTCTTCGATTTACTTTTTTAATTAAGCAAATATCTAATAATCCATCATCAACACGAGCTTCCGGAGTTAATAAAAATCCACCACCGGTAGATAATCCGTTCCCAACTGAAAGAAGCAGAAATGGTTCATTTAGAGTACAGGTATCACATTTAATATTTGCTTCAACCATTTTTAGTGAGAAGAGTGCTTTTAAAACTGCAATCAAATATCTGGGAAGTCCATTCAAGTATTTTATGGTGTTAGAAATTATAGCAACTCTGGCATCAAAACCTATTCCCAAGGCATTGATGAAGTATTTATCCTCAATCTTTCCCACATCTATCTTTCTCAAATTAAATTTTTGCAAAACATCAACTGCTTTATCAATATTAGAAGAGAGATTGAAATTTGCAGCGAAGTCATTCCCACCACCTTCAGGTATGATTCCAATATTCACTTCTTCCGATTTCCCAGAAAGTATTACACCATTTACTACTTCATTTAATGTGCCGTCACCACCAACAGAAATTATGTTACGGAAGCCTTGCTCAACTGCATCTTTTGCAAGTTGTGTCGCATGTTTAGCTGCTTTTGTTAATTCTATTTTATAATCTAATTTATGCTCATTTAACGTTGTAACTAGTTTGCTAATTTTCTTACCAGTTTTCCCTCTTCCGGCTGTTGAATTCACAATGAAGAACCATTTTTTATCTCGCATATTTTCTCCCTTTGTTCATCTCAATTTTTCTTAAAATAAAAACGAATTCTCCTTTTGGAAGTTCCTGTGTCATCGTGCTGAGTTCCTGTAAACTTCCCCAGAAAATCTTCTCGGTTGGTTGTGTGAGTTTATAGGCAATTATTGCCTGCCTGTTTGCTCCTAAAATACTCTTCATGTCAGCCAGAAGTTGTTTGAGCCTGTATGGAGTTTCCAAAATTATAAGATCATAATTATTTGGAAGTCTTCTTAACGCACGTTTACGCTCATCTTTATTGGCAGGTAAAAAACCGTAATATAAGAATTGATCGAGATTAAGCCCGCTAACCATTAAAGCTGCCATGATGGATGATGCACCAGGTATTGGAACAACATCAATTCCATTTTGATGACATTGCCAAACCAGATTATTACCCGGATCAGCAAATAGCGGAGTTCCTGCATCACTTATTATTGCAGCAGTCTCATTATTCATTACCAGTCTATCCAGAATTGTTTGAGTTTGTTCATCTTCGTTGTGCTCGTTCAAAAGCTCCAACGGCTTTTTTATGTCATAACTTTTTAGTAATCTGCTGCCAACTTTAAATTCTTCACAGATTACAAAATCAACATTTGTTAGAACCTTTAATGCTCTTAAGGTAATATCGTCAGGATTTCCAATATGCGTTGCTACAACGTATAATTTATTCTTTGAGGACATATACGATTTTTCCTTGAAAGTTGGAACGGATATAAATGTAAAGCCCAATTAAAAAGATTAAAACAGCCAGAATTAATCCGATAAGGCTGAGCTTTAGACTCCATGAATATGTACTGGATTCAAATTTCATTTCTATTGTATGTTCACCTTTTGGAACAACGATTCCACGCAGGATGTAATTAGTAGCAAATATCTCTGTTTCTTTCCCATCGATAAATGCTTTCCATCCGGCTGGATAATAGATCTCACTAATTGTTAGGAACGAGGTGGTATCTGTATCAACTTCAAATTTAACATCATGAAGACCAAATCCTGCAGGAGTTACAGAAGATTCTGTTGGAGCATAAGTTGTGGGAACTTCCTTCTCTACAATTGCAGTTTCTGCCGGAGAGAATTCCGGATCGTTCAACTTTTTCCAGATAGATTTACTCTCAGCAATCAATTCAGTATTTTTCACAAACCAGGCTCGTGGAAGATATGTATTATTCAAATAAACGGTTTGTTTTTCTTTTCGGTCATAATATGCATATTCCAAGTTATCAATTGGAAGTTTCTGATTGAATACCACATATTTCGCATTAAGCATATTCACAATATTCCAGTTAATTGGAATTCTATCGAGGAATTCTGCATTCAGGCAGTTCTCAATTATTTCTTGATATCTCTTGAGTTTTGCACCATGATAACCACCAATAGTTTGATGGTAATATGCCCAGCTGTTCTGTCCAAACTCCCTTGCCAACGGATAGATCCTGAAATTCTCAGTATCTTGCAGAAGGAATTTATCAGCATCGGTTTTTTGATATTCCCTCTCAATATTTTGCTGCGGAGTTACATTTTGCAGGAATCTACTGTCGATAAGTAGTAAATCTGTGATTACAAGAATCGCTATGAGAATTAAGAAAGGATATTTTCCAATCTTTTCCCTTCCAGCTAACAAGATCAATCCCATGCTTGCAATTAAGAATATCCCGGTTTGAATTCCATCTTCAACCAGTTTGTCTAATCGCATTGTTTTAAGTTGTTTCAGCTGACCAGGATTGTATTTGGAAGCATCTCCGGAATGTTGTAAACTAAGATTTTCTAATGAGCTGCTAAATGCCAGGAAGATGACAA
>CAXCCM010000208.1:0-3035 GCA_963981005.1 uncultured bacterium
AGCTAACTTTATACAAATAAAATAGTTGACACATATTGCAGTCATGACGTTATAGTCCTATGAAAAGAATGAATAAAAAGAATAGGAAATTACAAAAAAAAGAAGAGGTTTTTATATGACTAACACGAAATATACAGCAGGGAATATTAAGGTCTTAAAAGGTCTTGAAGCCGTACGAAAACGTCCGGCTATGTATATTGGCGGAACCACTGAAAGAGGTTTGCACCATCTGGTTTATGAGGTAGTTGATAATAGTATTGACGAAGCCCTTGCCGGTTATTGTGACAAGATAGGAATAACAATTCATGAGAATGGTTGGGTTTCTGTTATAGATAACGGACGAGGAATACCTGTAGAGATGCACAAGACAGAGAAAATACCCGCTGTGCAGGTTGTTATGACCGTTTTGCACGCCGGTGGAAAATTTGATGATAAATCTTATAAAGTTTCCGGTGGATTGCATGGTGTTGGAGTTTCTGTTGTTAACGCCGTATCAGATCATTTGGATGTGGAGATATACAAAGATGGCAAGACCTATAAACAATCTTACGCAAGAGGAATTCCACAAACAGGTGTTGATGTTATCGGTAAAACTGATAAGACAGGTACAAAAGTAAGTTTTGTACCCGATAGTACGATATTTGAAACAACAGAATTTAATTTTGACTACTTATCAACTAGATTAAGAGAGTTGGCATTTCTTAATAGTGGAATTCTAATTACACTAACAGAAGAAAAACTGAACAGGACTCATGATTTTCATTATGAAGGCGGTATTAATTCTTTTGTTGAGTATCTTAATGAAAACAAGAAAGTACTTTTCGCTGAACCAATACATATTCATGGTGAAAAAGAAAATACAGAATTTGAAGTAGCAATTCAATATAATGAGGGTTTTCAGGAAACCATTAATAGTTTTGCAAATAATATTAATACAATAGAAGGTGGAACCCATCTTAGTGGTTTTAAATCTGGTTTAACCAGAGCTGTAAATACGTATATAAAAAATGCAAGTTTGTTAAAGAATGAAAAGGTGTCTCCAGGTGGTGGAGATATTCGTGAAGGTATTACTGCAATTATTAGTGTTAAGCTTGGTGATCCGCAGTTTGAAGGGCAAACCAAAACTAAACTCCAAAACAGTGAAATTGAAGGAATTATAAATTCAATCGTATATGAGAAGCTTATGGAATTCTTTGAAGAGAATCCTAAAGAAGCTAAGCATATTGCAATGAAAGCTATTCTTGGTGCCAGATCTCGTGAGGCTGCTAGAAAGGCGAGAGAGTTAACAAGAAGAAAATCAGTTTTGGAAAGTGGAAGTCTTCCTGGTAAATTGGCTGACTGTTCAATTCAGGATCCATCTCAAACTGAAATCTTTCTGGTTGAGGGAGACTCTGCTGGTGGCTCTGCTAAAATGGGAAGAGATAGAACGTTCCAAGCAATTTTACCACTTTGGGGAAAAATGCTTAACACAGAAAAAGCAAGAATAGATAAAGTACTTAATAATGATAAAATCCAACCAGTAATATTAGCACTTGGTGCAGGAATTGGGGATGAATTTGATATTTCTAAATTACGCTATAACAAAGTGATAATTATGGCGGATGCTGATGTTGACGGCCAGCATATCGCAACACTACTTCTTACTTTCTTCTTCAGATATATGCGTCCTTTGGTAGAATATGGGCACATCTACATTGCAAAACCACCTCTATTCCTAGTAAGAAAAGGAAGAAGTAAAAAATATGCATTTTCTCCTAAAGAGAGAGATGAAGTTATGAAAGAGATGGGTGGCAGAGGTTTGCATATTCAAAGATATAAAGGTCTTGGTGAGATGAATGCAGATCAGCTATGGGATACAACACTTGATCCGGAAAGAAGAATACTGATTTCTGTGAGAATAGATGATGCAATTGAAGCAGATAGAATGTTTACAATATTGATGGGTGACGAAGTAGAACCAAGAAGAGAATTTATCGAGAAGAATGCAAAATATGCTGAGGTCGATGTTTAGGAGGATATGTGATACACGATAGATCAAGAATAGAATTAATGGAAATTGAAGACGTACTAAAGAAATCGTATTTGGAATACTCGATGAGTGTGATTGTTTCCAGAGCACTACCAGATGTTAGAGACGGTCTAAAACCATCACAGCGAAGAATACTTTTTGCTATGAATGAGCTTAATTTGGCTCCTGGTAAAGGTTTTAGGAAATGTGCGAAGATTGCCGGTGATACTTCTGGTAACTATCATCCGCATGGTGAGCAGGTAATCTACCCAACTTTAGTTAGAATGGCTCAGGAATGGAGCTTAAGATATATGCTTGTAAATGGTCAGGGTAACTTTGGTTCTCAAGATGGAGACCCGCCAGCTGCTATGCGTTATACTGAAGCAAGACTTCAAAAAGCAGCAGTTGATCTGATGGAAGATCTCGATAAAGATACTGTTGATTTCAAAACTAATTATGATGATACAAGAAAAGAACCGGTTGTATTCCCATCTAAATTCCCAAATCTTATTGTTAACGGTTCATCTGGTATTGCTGTAGGAATGGCAACAAATATGGCACCTCACAATATTTCTGAAGTTTGTGACGGGATTATTGCATACGTAGATAATCCAGAAATGGAATCTTCAGAATTTATTAAATACATAAAAGGACCTGATTTTCCTACAGGTGGCTATATTATAGGAACGCAAGGAATTAAAGATTACTATGAAACTGGTCATGGTCGAGTGATCATGCGCGGAAAAGCTGCCGTTGAAACAAAGAATAATGGTTCCGAAATGATCGTAATCACAGAAATTCCTTATATGCTTAACAAAAGTTTACTAATACAAAAAATAGTTAGTGTAGTAAAAGAAAGACGTATAGAAGGTATTAGTGATATTCGTGATGAATCTGGCCGTCAGGGGATGCGTCTTGTAATAGTTGTAAAAAGAAATTATGAAGCAAGTTCTGTTTTGAATAAATTATACAAATATACACAATTGCAAGGAAGTTTTAGTGTAAATAACAGAGCGCTTGTAAATGG
>CAXCCM010000209.1:0-3021 GCA_963981005.1 uncultured bacterium
AGGATCAAAATGATCTTGATGCTCATGAGATACAAGAACCGTTACGTTGAAGTCTTTTATCTCTTCAGGATCTATCCAACCATTAGCAAGACTCGGATTTTCCGGTACATTCCCATGACTCCAATAATCTATGATCAAAAGGTTATTTGCAGTTTTATATATCCATCCGGCATGAGTAGCAAACCATAAAATTGATTCAGATTCTTTTAATTCTTTTTGCAAGAGATCTTCTTTATATTTTTTTTCGATTTTACTAGATTTACCACCATTTTTTGCTAGGATCGCTGTAATTTTTTCGTTAGGATAGATCTGGGAATAGTACATGGGAGTTTTCTTGAAACAATCTTTCGCATTTACGACAGCTCCTTTTTCCAGAAGCATATTTACAATATCTACTTGTCCGCGAATGGCAGCGGTATGTAAAGGTGATCTATTGAATTCAGGATCAGTTTGATTTATATCTACACTATGCTTCAAAAACAATTCTACATATTCTGTTTTTCCTAAATTTACACTGATAAGGAACGGTGAGCGGTGTCCTGTTTCACATTGCCCTTCATTTTCACATTCTGCTGCATTAACTTTAGCACCATATTCTAACATAACTTCGATGACATCAATGCTATCGCGATTGCAGGCATTGGCAAGAGCTGTGGATCCACCATTATTTACAGCGTTAACATCTACTCCGCTTTGAAGAAGTTTCCTAACAATTTCATCCCGCTGAGACCAAGCTGCAGCGTGCAACACAGTACTTCCGGAAGAATCAACAACAGCTACATCTGCACCCTTTTCCAAAAGGTAATCAAGGCTTTCCATACGAAGTTTATGTGCACTATGAAGAGCGGTAACTCCACCAATTACCTTTGTATTTACGTCTACTCCATTTTCCAAAAGGAAATCAGCCATTTCAAATCTCCTACCAACCACTGCCCAGAAGAATGGTGTTTCCCTATTCATAGTTACTTTGTGAATATCTACATCTCTTTCGAGGAAAAGTTTCATTACTTCCACATTACCAAGATAAGCAGCATAATGCACTGGATAGACGTCCCATTGGTTAGGAACATCATATTCACAACCAAGTTCGAATAGGAGTTTCACAGCTGCCAGGCTGTCCGAATAAATTGCGTTAGCCATTGGAGTGCTTCCATTATTTGTGCTTGTATGAATATTTGCACCCTTTGTAATAAAGTATTTCAACAGTTCCACATTTCCTGAGCCGGCTCCGGAATGGAAAGGAGTGAAGCCATTATTATCTACAAAATTTACATCGAAGCCTTTATCTTCCACCAGAAATTTAACGATGTTGATGTTACCGCCACTAGCAGCGTTTATTAGCAAATTGCTACCATCAATATCTACAGTTGTTATGTCAGCTCCTTGCTCTTGCAGATATTTGAAGATATCATAGTTTCCACTGGTTACTGCCCAATTTATAGGTGTAAATTGTCGATCATCTGGTAATTCAAGATTTGCTTCATCTGCTTCTATCAATTCTTGAACTCTGGTTAAATTTCCTTCTTGTATCGCATCATGAATATCTAAAGAAAATAAAGGGGAAACTAAAATAAGAATGAAAGTTATTACTGCTACGATAAATTTATAGATCATCTTTCCTCCAGTTTGGTTTATTCTGCTACTCGTCCGTCTAACAGATTAACAATTCGATTTCCATAAGCTGCTTTTTCTTCGGAGTGTGTAACTTGAATAATTGTTGTTCCTTCTTCATTAAGCTTCTTAAAAAGTTCCATTATCTCTTTACCTTGAGCTGAATTTAAATTTCCTGTTGGCTCATCTGCTAAAAGTAGACTTGGTTTTCCAATAATTGCACGGGCAATTCCTACCAATTGTTGCTGACCACCAGAAAGTTGATTTGGGAATAGGTCTTTTTTGCCCACAATATTGAATTTATCTAGAATATCACAAACCATCGATTTGCGCTCGGAACCTTTTATCTTTTGATACAAAAGTGGCATTTCTATATTTTCGTAAACAGTGAGTTCATCGATAAGATGATACTGCTGAAACACAAAACCAATTTCATGTTTATGAAGCTCAGTTCTCTTTTTCTCGTTAAATTTATGAACGGGATTTTCTTTATAAAAGAATTCTCCATCATCCAGTGTTTCTAACATTCCCATAATATAAAGAAGGGTAGATTTTCCGGCACCGGAGGGTCCCATTATTGTTACGAATTCACCCTCTTTTACTTCCAGATCTACATCTTTTAAAACATAAGTTTTTACAAAATTGTTTGAATAATACTTAAAAGCGCCTTTTATGTTTAACATATTTTCTCTCCTATAATTTTTGTGAGATTTTAATTATCTCACAAAGTAGATTTTTTTTATTCATATTTCAGTGCATCAGCTGGATTTGTATGTGCTGCTTTTATTGCACGGAAGCTTACAGTTATTAAGGCAATTAATAATGCTGTTATTCCTGCTAAAATGTAAACTATTATTGATTGGTCAACAGCATAGGCGAAGTTCTGAAGCCATTTTGTAAGAGCCAAGTAAGAAAGTGGCCAAGCAATAATATTTGCCAAAAGTACCCAGATGGAAAATTCTTTTGTGAGTATCAATACAATGTTAGAAACAGATGCTCCCATCACTTTTCGAACGCTGATCTCTTTAGTTCTTTGTTCTGCAGTATACGAAGCTAAACCGAATAAACCGAGACATGCAATGAAAATGCAAAGTATCGAGAAATAAGTGAAAACTCTTCCAATTTTTTGTTCTGCAATATATTGTTCATTCAGGTTTTCATCTAAGAATGTATATTCAAATGGGAAGGTGGGGCAGAACTCGTTCCATTGATCTTCAATGAAATCTAATGTACTTTCTACATTCTCTTGTCTAATCTTTAAACAGATATTACGTTGCGGATCGTTTGAAAGCATTATAAGAAGTGGGTCTATCTGATTATGCAGAGATGTATAATGGAAGTTTTTTAATACACCAATAACTTTTGTATTTAAATTTGCAGTTCCATCCAAATTTGCTCCAAATCCAAGTT
>CAXCCM010000210.1:0-3006 GCA_963981005.1 uncultured bacterium
GTTGTAATGTCTTTTCTACTTTTTCAGGCTCAACAACTTTTTGTAATGTGTCAGATTTTACAATTTCGGATTCTTTCTTCTGTTGAATCTCGATTTGTTCATTCTCTTTGCATGAGATTATTATAACGAGTAGTATGAACAATAGATATTTTATTTTCATTTATTTCCTCAGATCATGATTATAAAAAAGGGTGACCTAAGTCACCCCAAAAAAAATTATTATGAATTTAATTCCAACCGGATCAATGCTTTTTTTAATGATGCCTCAGCTCGGCGGAAATTAACTTTTTCTTCCGATCTTTTAAGACGCTTCTCTGCCCGTTCTTTTGATGCTTTAGCTCGAGCAATATCTATTTCATCTTTCTTTTCAATTGTTTCACATACTATTTTTACACTATTATTTTCTACAGTAACAAAGCCATCATGAATTGCATACTCTTCACAATCATCATTTTGGAATAGCTGTAAAACACCAGATCGAATCTTAGTAATAAATGGTGTGTGATCTTTAGAAATCCCAAAATCCCCGTCTACACCGGGGACAATTATGTGATCATATTCTTCATCTATCCTGATCTTTGTTGGCTGAATAACTTTAATATGTATTTTACACATACTTCTAAATTACTTCCCTATCTTCATATTATTCATTTTTTCTTCAGCAGATTCGATATTCCCAACATACAGGAAAGCCTGTTCCGGCCATGTATCGCAATCTCCATTAAGAATAGCTTTAAATCCTGAAATAGTCTCTTTTAATGGAACATATACACCTGATGTATTTATAAATTGCTCTGCAACAAAGAATGGTTGAGAGAAAAATCTCTCTAATTTTCTGGCCCTATTCACAGTAATCTTATCTTCCTCAGAAAGCTCATCCATTCCAAGAATTGCAATTATATCTTGCAGGTCTTTGTACTTCTGAATTACCCTTTGAGTCTCTCTGGCTACATTATAATGTTCTTCTCCGATTATTTGAGGATCTAAAATTCTACTTGTTGAATCAAGTGGATCAACTGCAGGATAAATACCAAGCTCAACAATTCTTCTTGAGAGAACAGTTGTTGCATCAAGATGAGAAAACGTTGTTGCAGGAGCAGGGTCAGTCAAGTCATCTGCTGGAACATAAACAGCTTGTACTGATGTGATTGATCCATCTTTTGTTGAAGTAATTCTCTCTTGAAGGTTACCCATCTCAGTTGCAAGAGTTGGTTGATAACCAACAGCCGAGGGCATTCTTCCCAGAAGTGCCGAAACTTCCGATCCAGCTTGTGTGAAACGGAAAATATTATCTATAAATAACAAAACATCTTTTTTGGCAACATCCCTAAAATATTCGGCAATACTAAGTCCTGTAAGCCCTACTCTTTGACGTGCTCCAGGAGGTTCGTTCATCTGACCAAATACCAATGCTGTTTTATCGATAACACCAGATTCTTTCATTTCTAACCAAAGGTCATTTCCTTCACGAGTTCTCTCACCCACACCAGAAAAAACAGAATAGCCACCATGCTCGATCGCGATATTCCTAATAAGCTCTTGAATCAAAACCGTTTTACCAACACCTGCACCACCAAATAAGCCGATCTTTCCACCTTTAGAATAAGGTTCAATAAGGTCGATCACCTTAATTCCTGTTTCTAAAATTTCCTCTTCAGCTGAAAGGTTTTCAAATAGAGGTGCCTGACGATGAATAGAATATTTTTCCTTCGCATTTACGGGACCGCCACCATCAATTGGCTCTCCAACAACATTGATCATTCTACCAAGAACTTCTTCACCAACTGGAACCATGATCGTTTCATCCGTATCGATCACCTTTGTGTTCCTAACCAAGCCATCTGTTGAGTCCATTGATACAGTTCTTACTTTATTCTCACCAAGATGCATTTGAACTTCCAAAATGAGATCAGAACTTCCCTCTCTCTCAATTTTAAGTGCGTTATGAATTGCAGGCAGATGACCTTCTGGGAACTCCACGTCTACTGTGGGTCCGATAACCTGTATAACTTTTCCTTCTACCATAAATACCTCTTATATTCTAAACATTTTTCATTATTGTTGGATAGCTTCCGCACCGGAAGATATCTCAATTATTTCGGTTGTGATCGCAGCTTGTCTGGCTCTATTATAATTCAGAGTTAGTGTATCTATTAATTCAGCAGCATTTTCTGTTGCAGAATCCATCGCTGTCATCCTGGCTCCCTGCTCAGCAGCAGAAGATTCCAACATGATGCGCCATACATCTACATGAATATATTTTCTTCCAAGTTCTTCTATGATTGTATCTTCGTCTGGTTCATAAATATAGTCTAGTTTGGAAATTTCGTCAGATTCAATTGGAACAATAGGCAAGAGTTGTTTTACTACAATATCTTGTTGAATTGCAGACTTAAATTCATTATAAATAACACTGATCTTATCATAATTTTCATCAATAAATAAACTCAATATTTTTTCCGCAACATCAACAGATACACTGAAATTCATTTCGTTAAATAAATTAACATAATGTTCTGTTACATTTGTAGAATGCTTCCTGAAATGATCATAACCTCTTCTTCCAATACAAATTAGATCAGCATCAGGTTCATCCTTAAGATGCGCAACTGCCTTCTTTACAATATGAGTATTAAAAGATCCGCATAAACCTCTATCGGAAGTTACAACTACATAAGCTGTTTTACCCTTACCAGAAACTTCAGCTAATAAAGGATGATTTGCAGAAGTATTTTTATTCTTCAATGTGCGAAGCATATCGTTAATATGATCTGCATACGGTCTTGCATTTATAATATTTTCCTGAGCTTTTCGCAACTTAGATGCAGCAACCATTTTCATAGCATTTGTGATCTGCTTAGTGTTCTTAACACTCTCGATCCTGGTTTTAATTTCCTTTAAATTAGCCATAATTCCCTAAAATTTTGCTAATACTTTTTCACAAATTTTTTGCATTGCATCTTTAGTTTCATCATTCAATTTATCTTTTATCATTCCATCCATAAA
>CAXCCM010000211.1:0-2978 GCA_963981005.1 uncultured bacterium
AAGAGAATCAATTTATTCATATCATGGTTTAAAATAAAGGAAATATATAATGGTAACAATTGGAATCGATCTTGGCTCAAGGATGTCTAAAATTGTAGTTTTAGATAATAATAATATTGTATATTCAAATGTTACTGATACTGGCGTTAACCCAAAGAAAGTTGCAGAAAAGCTTTTAAATGATGCGCTTAAGAATACTTCTTTTTCCAAAAAAGATATTATTGCAATATACTCTACAGGTTATGGTAGAAATATAGTACCTTTCTCAGATAAACGCATCTCAGAAATTAGCTGTCATGCTAAAGGTTCAAACTTCTTTTTCCCAGATGCAAAAACAATAATTGATATCGGTGGACAAGATTCTAAAATAATTTTAGTTGATGGTAATGGGCATGTAAAAGATTTTGTAATGAATGATAAATGTGCTGCAGGAACAGGTAAATTCTTAGAGGTTACTGCTACAACACTAGAAACAACAATAGATGAATTGGGTGATATTTCTAGATCAGCAACTAAAAAGATAGATATAAACAGCACTTGTGTTGTTTTTGCTGAATCAGAAATAATAGGCCTTATTGCAGAGGGATTAGGAAAAGCAGAGATCATTAATTCTGTGCATCGCTCAATTGCAAAAAGAACAAAAAATCTTGTTTCACAGCTTCACTGGCAACCACCTGTTGTTTTTACAGGTGGCGTAGCAAAAAATTCTGGTATGCAATCAGCAATTTCTGAGTTAATGAATGCTGTTGTTATAGTACCTAAGAATTCCTTTATTACCGGAGCACTCGGCGCAGCCATATTTGCAAAAGAGGATTTTGCTGAATAACTTTCAACTTGACATTATAATCATTTATAAAATCGTTAATTGTAATAATTAAAGGGAGTTAGTTAACAATAATGAAAATTAAGATAATAATATTAATTTTATTATTAATCTATATTAATATTTATACTCAGTTAGAAGATACATCTACTATTAATGATGTAGAATACAACATAAACCTAATTAAGTTTTACATTGAAAAAAACGAATATGATAACGCGCTTGAATATATCGATAAAACTCTTGAAGAAGCTGCATTGAAAGATTCTCTCTATTATTTTAAAGGTGTAATATTTCAACAGAAAGAAGATTGGTTAAAAGCATCGGAATTCTTTGCAAGATCTATTCTATATACTTCTGATGAACAAATTATATTAGATCGTTTAGTTGAATTTGAATTGGTAATTTTTCAAGTTTCTCCACTTTCAGCATTTGATATTGTGTCTTCTGCAGTAACCAAAGCACAGACTTCTCAAAAGCAAACTGGTTTTTTAAATATACTTGCGAAGTTATATGAGAATAATCAACTATATGGTGAAGCAAACGATATTTATAAAACAATTCTCACAGAAGCTGAGGATACAGAGAAATGCGATCTACAAATTAAGATCGCCACAAATAGGATATTTCAAAAAAATTATAGAGCAGCAATTACTATCCTTGATCCACTAATTACATTAAATGATTCCCTTCATTTAGAAAAACTTCTATTCTTAAACTATATTGCAAATATTTCAATAAAGAATCATGAAGATGCTAAATCCTCATTAATCCGATTATATTTAGATTTTCCAAATAATGCTAACAGAGATGAAATACTCGCAGGACTAGCTGATATCTTTGAATTCCAAGAACAATATCTAGCTAGTTGGTTTATGCTCAATGAACTTTTTAAAATAAGTAATGAAGCTCAAAAATTTAAAATTTTAGCAGATATAGAGCGTATTAAAAAAAAGATCTGTGAAATCAATACAATTGAAGATCAATTTAAACATTTCGAACCTGTTTTTAATCTAGAAAAACATAGATTATTACAAGATGATGCAAGGTAAGAGATTTAATACATATAAAATATTGACTCGTAATTATTAATTAAATTTTTTGTAACAAAATAATATAAAATAGTAAATAAATAAGAATCAAAAAAAGGAGCTAGAATGAAAAAATTTGAAAAAGTTACTTTAGATGGTAATTTTGCTGCTGCGCATGTGGCATATGCTTTTAGTGAAGTTGCTGCAATTTATCCGATCACTCCATCATCTACAATGGGTGAATATGCAGATGCGTGGGCATCTAATGATCAGAAGAATGTTTTTAATCAAACAGTTGATGTAATTGAGATGCAATCGGAAGCCGGAGCTGCAGGTGCTGTGCACGGTGCTCTTTCAGGTGGTGCTTTTACAACAACATTTACAGCTGCTCAGGGGCTTATGCTAATGCTCCCGAACATGCATAAAATTGCCGGTGAGATGTTGCCTACAGTTTTCCATGTTTCAGCTAGATCTTTAGCTTCACAATCCTTATCAATATTTGGAGACCACTCAGATGTGATGTCTGCTAGAAACACAGGTTTTGCTATAATGTCTGCTAGTTCAATTCAAGAGATTATGGATCTTGGTATTGTTTCACATCTTTCTACTTTAAAAACTAGTATACCATTCTTAAACTTCTTTGATGGTTTCAGAAACTCTCACGAGATCCAAAAGATCGAAGTTATCGATTATGATACAATGCGTGATATGATGGACATGAAATATGTTGAAGATTTCAGAAATAGATCTATGAATCCAGAAAGACCAATGGTAAAAGTTGGTGCTCAAAATCCTGATGTATTTTTCCAGGGTCGTGAAACTAGCAATAAATATTATGATGCAGCTCCAGAAATAATTCAGGAATATATGAATGAATTAGCAAAGGTAGTTGGAAGACAATATCATCTTTTTGATTACGTTGGAGTTCCGGATGCTGAAAAATTAATAATTGCAATGGGAAGTAGCGTAGAAACTATAGAAGAAACAATTAATTACTTAAATGCAAAAGGGGAAAAGCTTGGTCTTATTAAAGTTCGTCTTTACCGTCCATTCTCTGTAAATGCTTTTATCGATACAATCCCACAAACTGTGAAGAAAATTGCTGTACTTGATAGAACAAAAGA
>CAXCCM010000212.1:0-2945 GCA_963981005.1 uncultured bacterium
GGCTATGATGTTCATAAAGTTTACCAGGGAAGAGGTGTTTTGGAAGGTGCAAGTATGGGTGTGAAAATCAATGATGGTGATCTTGCAATGCGTTGTAACCTCATCTGCATTGAAGATGGAAAAATAAAAAATCACTCTGCCGGGCATATTGACACAAAGGAATCGCATATTCTTATAGATTTTTTGAATGATAAACTGAGTAATGATTTGCTAAAGTTTCATAGAGGTATAAGCTATCGGCATTTATTTGTTATGAAAGATGGAAATAATGATCTGCATTTTACACCACCGCATGATGTCCCGGGAACTCCCTTTAAAGATGTGATGATAAGACCAACCAGCAATAATGGTGAAGATACTTGTAACCTACTGAATGATCTAATTTTGAGATCGCAGGAATTATTAAAAGATCATCCAATCAATAAAAAACGTATTGCAAATGGGAAGGATCCGGCAAATTCTGTTTGGTTCTGGTCTTCCGGATATAAACCTTCTATGAGAACTCTAACGGAAAAATTTGGAATTTCTGGAGCTGTTATATCTGCAGTTGATATCATAAAGGGTTTGGGCGTTTATGCTGGAATGGAAGTTATTGAAGTGATGGGTGCAACAGGGCTAACCGATACAAATTATGAAGGCAAAGCAGCCGCAGCAATTGAAGCTATTAAAACTAATGATTTGGTCTATTTGCATGTAGAAGCCACAGATGAAGCAGGACATTCGGGTGATGCAGAACTTAAAATAAAAGCACTTGAATATCTAGATGCGCGAATTGTGAAATATGTAATGGAAGAGGCTTCCAAATTAGATGAAGATATTTCAATAGCTATTCTACCTGACCATGCAACACCTTGTGAAATACGAACGCACACACATGATGCAGTTCCATTCATTATATATAACCCAAATCTCAATGCTGACGATGTTTTGGAATACACAGAAGACGCATGCTCTAAAGGTGTTTTTGGTGTTATAGAAGAAGATGAATTTATGAGGAGTTTACTAGGATAATAGATAGTTGATACTTGTTCCGATAGGAATTTTGGAATAATTTGGTTATGTAACGCAACGTTGCATGTTGCGTTTATCACTGACATAAAACGCCAATTTCCTTTGCATCGAAAAGGGATCATAATATTGTAATAATCCGGTTGACAAGTTAAGCTTAATTAAAACATTCAACAACATAATATAAATTGAGATAATAAGGAGAAAATTATGGCAAGAATGACCGTGAATGCGGAATTGTGTAAAGGCTGTGGATTGTGTATCCCTGCCTGCCCGAAGAATATTATTAGGTTCTCTGAAGAGATCAATTCTAAAGGGTATCATTATTCGGAATGCTTTGATCAAGAAGCTTGTATAGCTTGCAAATTATGCTATACTACTTGTCCTGATGTTGCAATTACAGTAGAAAAATAAATGGAGGAATTTATGGCTGAAAAGGTTTTAATGAAGGGTAACGAAGCAGTTGCTGAAGCCGCTATTCGTGCAGGCTGCAGGCTATATTTTGCTTATCCTATCACACCCCAAAGTGAATTAATAGAATATATGTCTAAAATGATGCAAAAGGCAGGTGGGACATTTATTCAAGCAGAGAGTGAAATTGCAGCAATAAATATGGTTTATGGAGCATCAGGCTGCGGAAAAAGAACAATGACATCATCATCTTCTCCAGGTATTTCTCTTAAAATGGAAGGTATTTCATATTTAGCTGGAGCGGAATTACCAGCAGTTATTGTTAACGTACAACGTGGCGGACCGGGACTTGGTGATATTCAACCTGCACAAGGTGATTATTTTCAAGCAACAAAGGGTGGTGGTCATGGAGATTATCGTCTTATTGTTCTTGCACCGAGTACAGTTCAGGAATTTGCAGATATGGCTGATCTTGCTTTTGAATTGGGAGATAAGTACAGAAATCCAGTAATGATATTATCTGATGGACTTTTGGGTCAGATGATGGAGCCAGTCGAGTTTAAAGCTCCAAAAACAGAAAAAGAAATTGAAGAGTTAGATAAACAGCATTATGACTGGTGTATGTACCCAAATGAAGATGAACCAAATCATCATCATCATGAGATTAATTCTTTAGAGATAGATCCGCTTGTTCTTGAACAACACGTTATTAAACTTGGAAAGAAGTTTGACCTGATCGAAAAGAATGAAGTAAGATATGAGGAGTACAATATTTCTGCAGATAACGATGTTGTGGTTGTTGCATTTGGAACAGCTGCCAGAATTGCAAAATCTGCAATAGATGAATTACAGGAGAATGGTAAAAGTGTAGGAATGATTAGACCAATTACAGTTTGGCCATATCCTTATGATGCAATTAGTAATGTACTTCATGATAAAGTTAAAAAAGTAGTGGTTTGTGAATTAAATCTGGGTCAGATGGTTGAGGATGTAAAACTTGCTGTAAATGGGAAATTACCTGTAGAATTTATTGGAAAAGTTGGAGGTATCTTATTTACACCTGACGAAATAAAAGCTAAGATCTTAGAAGGAGAGGGGGAATAATGGAAATTATTGCACAAAGACCAAAATCATTAACAGATACTCCATTTACATATTGTCCTGGTTGTACTCACGGCATTTCCCACAGACTTATTGCTGAGGCAATTGATGAGCTTGAAATGAGAAATCAAATGATGGGTGTTGCTCCTGTTGGATGTTCTGTTTTTGCATACAAGTTTTTCAACTTTGATATGGCGGAAGCTGCTCATGGTAGAGCTCCGGCTGTAGCAACTGGAATGAAACGAGCAAGACCAGATATGCATGTTTTCACTTATCAGGGTGATGGTGATCTTGCAGCTATTGGAACTGCTGAGATCGTTCATGCTGCAAATAGGGGAGAGAACATAACGGTTTTCTTCGTAAATAATGCCATTTATGGAATGACTGGCGGGCAAATGGCTCCAACTACACTTCCCGGTATGAAA
>CAXCCM010000213.1:0-2930 GCA_963981005.1 uncultured bacterium
TTTAATATTCTTTTGCGTTGGCATTTCATCTCCTCCTTACACACAAATTATTTCTTGCACACTTTTTACTAATTATACTGGTTCTATATACTGTTGGGAAGAAACGTATTGCTATGTATAGCTTTGCTTATAATGCTGTTCTTGCTCAATCATGGGTAAAAAATCTTTCAATTGATAGATTTTATCAAGTTCTTCAATGATTTCAGAATAATTTTGGTTCGAAAAGTAATTAGTTTGGGATACCATTTTAAAAGCCGACCGGTTCTACCGGACGGCTTTTTTTTATTAATAATCTTAGAGATGCAAAATATTGCGTCTTTACGTCATGAACTCAATTAATTCATTTTACCTTTAAACTTCTTTGTTAACACCCTAAAGTTCCCTTTTCTTAAAGTTATGTTTTCACTATCAAAGAATTCCAATAAGATCATAGCTGTCCCGCGATTTGTATTTAAAAGGTCTCGAAATTGTGAAACTTTTATTCCTTCTGTTACTTTAGCAAGTTGTTCTAGTAATATTTTTTTTGCTTTATTAACAAGATCAGAATGAAGATACTTCTGTTGTAATAAATAGATGTTGCCATTATCAATAAGATAAGAGGCGATCTGCATTATCTGTTTCTTAGATATTCCTGCATCATGTGCAAAATCATTTACATCTAGTGGGTCTACAGCATTATTCCCTTTTGATATTATCAATTCATCTATTTGTTCTATCATTGTTTTTAAATTATCATCCAGTTTAACTTCATGAGATGCAAGCATCCAGCTATTTCCTTCTCTCTTTAGTTTAACTTTTTCTTCTAAATTATGTAAGATCTGGGTTAATGTAATTTTTGTTTCCTGTGTCTGATCTTCTCCAAAAATCCCCATTAATTCTTTAAATGTTCTACCACTATTTTTCAAAGGATTCTTCGCATGAAAATCCATTAATCCTGTAAGTATTTTATTCTGGTATTTTGTATTCATCTTTTTTTGTAATAGAATTGTTTCTTCATCAGATTGGTAGAAAACAATATCTCCGGGTAGTTTTTGGAAAATAACCTCTATCAGTTCATCAGGATTTACATCTAAATATTCTGCAATTGTTTTCTGTGATATTGGTAGTGCGGATTTCCGTACTTCTGCAGCTACCATTTCCTCTAGTTCACCACTGGCAATTTTCTTAACAATATCAACCTGAGTTTCTCTTCTTCGGCGATGATGCAGAGGATACGGGTCTACCACATGTCCACCACCTAAAGTAAGATTCCCAGATGAATTACGAATTACAAATTTATCGTTATACTGTGTAATAATTGGATGTGGTAGATACACTTGCGCCAGACAACTTTCACCACTTCTCAAATGATCACTATCTAGCAAGTGGATTCGCACCATGATCCTATTTGTTCCCAATAGAAATATCACTTGGTTCCATAAACCCAGAGTTACATCATTTTGATATATCTTTAATTTGATATCAATTAATTTTGTAGGTTTAATTTTTTTATTCGACAACACCATTCCATGCTTAAATTCTTTTTGTTTAAATCCAACCAGATTAAAAGATGCACGATCACCTGCGCTAACTTGAGAGACTTCATCACCATGAT
This sequence comes from uncultured bacterium, assembly GCA_963981005.1. Classification (GTDB taxonomy): domain Bacteria; phylum Cloacimonadota; class Cloacimonadia; order Cloacimonadales; family TCS61; genus Tenebribacter. Next base: position 1,595 of record CAXCCM010000213.1, read on the forward strand.
GTTCCAACCTGCGTATCCTCAATTCCTTCTCATTTGGAAGAAGAAATACAGGTTCATTTTTTTGAATTGTTCCCGAGATTATTGAACCATTCACAATTGTTCCAAAACCTTCCTGTGTAAAAATTCTATCGATATACATACGGAACAGACCTTCGGTTTTCCTTTGTGGGATTGAATCTGTTAAAGTTGATATCTCATTTATAAGTTTTTCTATTCCCTGCTTTGTTTGTGATGATACTTGAATAATAGGAGCATCCTTTAAAAAGGAATCTTGTATGAAATCCATTACCTCTTCGGTGGCAAGTTCCAAAAGCTCTTCATCTACCAGATCTATTTTATTAAGAACAATAATTCCCTTTGTGATCCCAAGTGTTTCCATGATCTCCAGATGTTCTTTTGTCTGTGGCATTATGCCTTCATCGGCGGAAATCACCAGAAGCACAAAATCTATCCCACAAGCTCCAGCAACCATTGTTTTAATAAAATCTGCATGACCCGGAACATCAACAATTCCTACACTGTCCCCATTACGAAGATCGATATGAGAAAATCCCAAGTTTATTGTGATCCCACGTTCTTTTTCTTGTTTATGTGTGTCACAATCGTAGCCCGTGAGTGCTTTTATAAGAGTTGTCTTACCGTGATCAACATGACCGGCTGTTCCCATAATCAAATGCTTTATATTCATTATTCCTTCTTATCATTAATTCTAGATTTGAAAATCTGCAAAGAATAAATTTCGTCAAGAACACATTAGTTAATTTCAGTTAAAGTTTAAAAAAATCTTTACACATAGAAAAGTGAAAAATTGTTTGTTTCAAGCTAGAGAGAGGACGGAACTGGTGTTCCAACTGGTCTTCAAAACCAGTAATAGGCAGCTAAAACTGTCCACGGCAGGTTCGATTCCTGCCCTCTCGGCCAATTTTAAAAAAAACTTCGGAGCTATAAAACACTCCGAAGTTTTTTCTATTATACTACTATTCCTATTTAAGTAAGATCATTTTTCTTGTATGGGAATATGAAGCTGTTTTCAGGTTGTAAAAATAAATACCTGAACTAAATGAATTTGCCTCCCATAAGAAATTATGATATCCTGCTGAGAATGATCTAGTGAATACTAGCTGTCCTTTCATGTTGAAAATACTTAAGTTTCCTGTCTCGTTTTCTTTAACATCAAAACTTATAGTTGTTGTAGGATTAAATGGATTTGGATAATTCTGATTTAGGTGAGTAATAATTGGAATTAACTCGTTTCCAGCACCGGAACCAGGTTCAACTTCCACTACCCAGATAGTTTCGATATCATAATCTTCATCAAATGCAATTGATTTTATCT
>CAXCCM010000214.1:0-2900 GCA_963981005.1 uncultured bacterium
AATTATGCGTAGTGCATTTGAAGAAAAAGAATACAAAAAAAGATTTGATCTGGATTTGTGGAAGAAATTGTTAAAATTCTGCAAACCCTATAAAAAGAAGATGATCCTGCTAGGAGTGTTTATGCTTGCTTTAGCCGGAATAGATGTACTATTCCCACTAATGAGCAAGTACGCAATAGATAACTATGTCATCCCAGGAAATACAGATGGAATATTGTGGTATGGGCTTGTGTTTCTTGCGTTAGTTGCGATTCAAGCTTTGAACATTTTCTTCTTCATTGAGATAGCTGGGAAAGTTGAAACTTTTCTTACATATGACATCCGTAAGAAAGGTTTTCTGCACTTGCAGGAACTTTCATTCAACTATTACGATAAAACACCTGTAGGTTGGTTGATGGCAAGAATGACATCGGATAGCCAGCGACTGGGAAGCTTTATCTCATGGGGACTTGTAGACATGGTATGGGGTGGATCATCGATGATTCTAATTGTAGTGATAATGCTGATTTTAAATCTGAAATTGGCTTTAATAACTCTTACAGTCGTTCCGGTTTTAGTTGTAATGAGTATATACTTTCAGAAAGTGATTTTGAAGGCTTATAGAAATGTGAGGAAAACGAATTCTAAAATTACTGGAGCTTTTAACGAAGGGATTTCTGGAGCCAAAACAACTAAAACTTTGGTTCGGGAATCAGAAAACTTAAAAGAATTTCAAGTTCATACATCGCAAATGTATCGTTCCTCCGTAAGAGCTGCAATATTCTCATCACTCTATTTACCTGTGGTTTTAACTCTGGGTAGTATTGGAACAGGACTCGCTCTCTGGTTCGGTGGAGAAGGTGTAATGATGCAGGTTATCACATACGGTACTTTGGTTGCATTCATTTCTTACACAGTTCTGTTCTTTGAACCGTTAAGGGAAATGGCACGCGTGTTTGCAGAATTGCAAAATGCTCAAGCATCAGCAGAACGAATTTTCTCGATGATAGATGAAGTTCCACAGATCAAAGATAACTCACAGGTGACTCGGGAGTTTGGTAGCATCATGAAAATGAAGCAGGAAAACTGGCCTGAGATTGAGGGTAGAATTACTTTTGAAAACGTAACCTTCAGCTACAAAGAAGGTGAAAATATCTTAGATAATTTCCAACTTGATATAAAAGCAGGAGAGACAATTGCTCTAGTTGGTGAAACAGGTTCAGGCAAAAGCACACTTGTGAATCTGGCATGTCGTTTCTATGAACCTACTAAAGGCTTAATTAAAATTGATGGAGTTGATTATCGAAAACGTTCTATGTTGTGGTTACATTCCAATTTGGGTTATGTGCTGCAGACTCCGCATTTGTTTAGTGGCTCCATAAAAGAGAATATAACTTACGGCAGATTAGATGCAACTGATGATGAAGTGATTGAAGCTGCAAAACTGGTTGATGCTCACAATTTTATTATGAAAATGGAAAAAGGATATGACTCAGAAGTTGGAGAAGGTGGAGCTAAACTTTCTACAGGAGAAAAACAGCTTATCTCCTTTGCACGTGCAATTCTTGCAGATCCTCGCATTTTTGTGTTAGATGAAGCTACTTCTTCTGTAGATACCGAAACAGAGCAGCTTATTCAGAAGGCGATCCATACAGTATTGGAAGGAAGAACCAGTTTTATTATTGCTCATCGTTTATCTACGATACGTTCCGCAGATCGTATTCTTGTGATAAAAGATGGTAAGATCACTGAACATGGAGATCATAAAGAATTGATCAAACAAAAAGGTTATTATTATAATCTTTATACAAATCAATTCATGGATGAGCAGGAAAGTAAAGTATTGAATGCTTAATGATAAATGTACTGGTTTCCAATCCTCTTTGGGAACTGATAAAATGAAGTCTGATGAATGTAAACATCAGCAAGGAGGTGTAATAATGACAGAATTTACGAAGAGGTTCAGCAGTTAGCTGAATAACACGTTCCGACTTCTGCATTTCGGTGTGGGAGTCGGGATCAATGAACTTCTGAAAAAGTCATTTGCAATTTTTTTTGTATCTGACACTTTTAGAGTGAAACAACCCTGAAAATGTTAAGTGAGGAGAGTTCTTGGAAGAAACCTTCTCAATGTTAAATAAATAATGAGGTATTATGGGAAAAATATTAGATATGAATAAAGCGATCTTAGTGGGTGTATGTTTACGCCCAAGAGAATATGACAAAAAGGTAAATTCTTTAGATGAGCTTGAGCGTTTGGCAGATACTGCTGGAGTAAAAGTTGTTGGAAAATTCATTCAAAAAAGGCAAAAGCCTGACAAAGCATATTATATTGGGAAGGGATTTCTGGCAGAAGCTATACATGAAACGGAGGATGAAAATCCTGGATTGATTATTTTCGATAATGAACTTTCACCTAGTCAGGGCAGAAATACTGAAAAAGAATTCGAGATGGATGCGATTGATAGAACTGAGGTGATCTTGAATATTTTTCATGATCATGCCCGAACACGGGAATCAAAACTACAAGTTAAACTGGCGGAATTACAATATCAACTTCCACGCCTAAAAAGACTTTGGGGTCATCTTGATAGAGAGAAAGGACAGGCTTCAGGATCTGGTGGAGCTTCACGTGGAATGGGTGAGAAGCAGATCGAAATAGATAAGAGGTTGATCCGTAGAGAAATTGCAAAAGTAAAAGGTGAATTGAATAAAGTGTTTTTGCATAAAGAAACACAAAGTAAGCAAAGAGAAAGCGTAAAAAAAGTGTGTCTTGTTGGTTATACAAATGCTGGCAAATCTACACTTTTCAATCGTTTGACTGATGCAGGTGTTTTGGTAGAGGATAAGTTATTTGCAACTTTGTCTACAACTTCACGTAAGCTTTCACTTACAAAAGGTAGGAACATGATCTTGTCTGA
>CAXCCM010000215.1:0-2892 GCA_963981005.1 uncultured bacterium
TGAATAACCGGATGCTCACAATCTTTTATAAATTCACTACTGTAAGAATCTGTAAGACCGCAAACATTTTTACTGAATTCAATTACTGCAATCTGCATTCCAAGGCAAATACCAAAAAATGGAATTCTATTTTCTCTTGCAAACCCTGCAATTGCAATTTTCCCTTCAATTCCACGATTTCCAAAACCACCCGGAACAAGTATGCCATCGATATCTGCTAGATTTTTTTCTATATCATTCTTATTATTTATTTTTTCAGAATCTATCCACTTGATCTTAAGTTTAAGTTTATTAGCAGCTGCAGAATGAATTAATGCTGCCCAAACACTTTTATAGGCATCTTGATGTTCAATATATTTTCCGCATACAGCAATTTCCACTTCTTTAGAAGAATTTTTTATCCCATCAACAATTTTATCCCAGTCAGAAAAATTGATACTGCTTTGACGTAAATGAAGATGTTCACAGATCCTTTCATGAATTTTTGCTTCCATTAATATTTTTGGAACCTCGTAAATAGTTGAGGCATCATAAGCATTAATTACTCTGCTTTTTTGAACATTCGTGAAGAGGGAGATCTTAGAATTAATTTCATCGTTCAATGGCATTTCCGATCTGCAAACTAATAGATCAGGTTGAATTCCTATCTCGCGTAATTTTGTAGTTGCATGCTGTGTGGGTTTTGTTTTAAGCTCGCCTGCAGCTTTAATGTAGGGGACATATGTAAGGAAAACAAAAAGAGAGTTTTCTATTCCTACATCCATTCTAAACTGTCTTATAGCTTCTAAAAAAGGCAGGCTTTCTATATCTCCAACAGTTCCACCGATCTCGGTAATAACAATATCATTGTCTTTGCCAATTGCAGTAATTACCCTTTTAATTTCATCTGTTATGTGGGGTATAACTTGCACTGTTTTTCCTAAATAATCGCCACGTCTCTCTTTTTTCAGCACTGTTTCATATATTTGCCCTGATGTAGAGTTGGAATGCTTATTTAGAGGATTTCCAATAAATCTTTCATAATGACCTAGATCAAGATCAGTTTCTGCTCCATCATCTGTAACAAAAACTTCACCATGTTGGAACGGACTCATTGTCCCGGGATCTACATTAAGATATGGGTCGAATTTCTGCATTACAACTTTATATCCCATTTTCTTCAATAATAATCCAATCGAAGAGGCTGCGATTCCCTTTCCTAACGAAGAAAGTACTCCACCAATTACAAAAATATGTTTAGCCATTAAATCTCCTATAGCTATTTAAGATGTAAACAGACTATTTGTAGAAAAATTAGGGTCTGTTGTTAAATTAACACCAATTCTACGTAATCCTGCTTCATCACCTGGGGTTGGAATGTGCGTCATATGAACTTCACAGCCTCGCAGGTCTCTAAGTTTCTCCATAGCTACTTGTGCTGTTGGATTTGTTGTAGCACTAATGCTTAACGCAATGAAAGTCTCTTCCATGTCTAAACTTACAGATTTTTCACCTAAAATATTCTTTTCAAGTTTAAATATTGATTCAATTACCTGTGGGGAGAGGAGATGAATCTCATCAGGAATTCCGGCTAATATTTTTATCGCATTTAGAACCAGACTAGATGCAGAGTGCATAAGTGGAGAGTTTTTACCAACAACAATTTCACCATCTGGTAACTCAATTGCTGATCCACAGAATATGCCGTCATTTCCTTTTCCACAAGATTCAGCCTGTAAAGATGCTTCACGAGCAGGTATTACTACCTTTCTATCTTCAGGCTTAGCTCCAACTTCATTCATTATTAATTCTGCACGATCAACTGTATCTTTATTAACAAATCCCATTACAAATTCACATCTATATCGGAAATATCTACGTATGATTTCCTGACGAGATGCTTCCTTTGTTGCTTCATCATCAATTATACCAAAGCCAGCACGATTAACTCCCATATCAGTAGGAGATTGATACATTGCTTTTCCACCAGTGATCTTTTCCATTATACGTTTTAAAACTGGGAATGCTTCTACGTCTCTATTGTAATTAATAGTTGCTTCTCCATAAGCTTCCAAATGGAAAGGATCTACGAGATTAAAATCCTTAAGATCTGCAGTGGCAGATTCATAAGCGATATTTACAGGATGTTTAAGTGGAATGCTCCAGATTGGGAATGTTTCAAATTTTGCATATCCTGCTTCTGTTCCTCTTATATGCTCATGATACATTTGCGAAAGACAGGTTGCTAGCTTTCCACTTCCAGGCCCTGGTCCTGTAACAATTACAAGAGGTTTTGAAGTTTCAATGTAGTCATTTGCACCATATCCATCTTCACTAACTATTGTGTCTACATCGGTAGGATATCCCTTTGTGAATTTATGGGTATAGACTTTCACGTTTCTACGTTCGAGTTTGTTTTTAAAAATTATTGCTGCCGGTTGCTCTTCAAATCTGGTTATTACAACAGCCGCAACATTAATTTCCCGCTCTCTTAGATCATCTATAAGTTTAAGGGCATCAACATCATATGTTATTCCAAAATCAGCTCGAATTTTCTTTCGCTCAATATCACCTGCATATATGCAGAGGATAATGTCAGCACGATCTTTTAGTTTTTGCAGCAGATCCATTTTAACATTAGGTTGAAAACCGGGTAGAACTCGTGATGCATGATAATCAAAGATTATCTTCCCACCAAACTCTAGATAAAGTTTATTATTAAATTTATTTACTCTTTCTAATATTGCTTCAGTTTGCTCTTTTAAATATTTTGCATTGTCAAAACCGATTTTCATTAATGTCTCCCGAATTAGTTATGAATCTTAGTTTCTTTATCTATTTTGCTATTAATATTTGAGAGGAATATTGGCTTTGAATTTTTATCAAAAAACTTCATAGAAATATTTCCATCAA
>CAXCCM010000216.1:0-2887 GCA_963981005.1 uncultured bacterium
TGTTACATCTGAACAAACTCAGAACATCCTGCAGATCAGCATTGAGAAGATGGCTACAAAAAAAATGAGAGCAGCCGAAAGAATAGCAAAAAAATAGGAGGAGTAAGAAGTTTTCTTACCTGAATAATTATGATTAATGATATAGAGAGAATATTGAAAACTGAAGAGGAAATTCAAGATAAAGTAAAATTGCTAGGTGAACAAATTTCAAAAGATTACGAAGGGAAAAATCCTGTTATGATCTGTATATTGAAAGGTGGGATCGTTTTTCTATCTGATCTTGTTAGAAACATTTCAACTCATGTACAGCTCGATTTCATGTCACTTTCTAGTTATGGAAACAGCACGAAATCATCGGGAGTAGTTAAGATTAAGAAGGATATTGATGTTGATATTACAGGAAGGGATGTGATTATTGTAGAAGATATTGTAGATAGCGGATTAACGTTAAAATACCTTAATGACTATTTCATGCAGCACAACTCTTCATCAATAAAGATTTGTACTTTGCTAGATAAACCTAATGCACATAAAACTGACCTGAGTATTGACTACGTAGGCTTTGAAGTAGGAAATGAATTTGTAGTTGGTTACGGGCTTGATTACGCACAAAAATACAGAAATCTTCCATATATTGGAATTCTCAAAGAGGAGATATATTCATAATGCAACAAAAACAAAATGATGATAAGAAAAAAAACAGAGCCCAATTTCCAAAAATGAAAAAATCACAAACAATCACTTTTTGGATAGTGCTAGCTCTACTTGTAGTTGTAATGTTCCAAATGAGCAAAATGAACGGCGAAAAAGTTCAAGAGATAACATATACAGATTTTTTAGAAATGGTTAAGCGAGGTGAAGTTCAAAAAGTTGGCTTTAATGAAAAAGATGTAACGATAACAGGTATGGCTGGTCAGAAATTATCTACCTATCTGCCATTCAGAGATCCTGATCTGGTAAAACAACTCACCGATTCAGGAATTCAAGTTTACTCACATAAGCCAAATAAACTTGTTGGTATTTTGCTCTCATGGTTCCCATTCCTAATTTTTATTGGAATCTGGATCTTTCTGATGCGCGGGATGAGAGGTGGTGCAAGCCAAGCATTCAGTTTTGGAAAGAGTAAAGCAAAACTCAATACTAACGGAGAAACTAAAGTAACATTTGAAGATGTTGCAGGTGTAGAAGAGGCAAAAGAAGAATTAGAAGAAATCGTTGAATTTTTGAAAGATCCAAAGAAATTTCAGCGCCTTGGTGGTAGAATTCCGCGGGGAGTATTACTTCTTGGAAGACCAGGAACAGGAAAAACGCTATTGGCCAAAGCTGTTGCAGGAGAAGCTAAGGTTCCATTCTACAGTATTAGTGGATCTGACTTCGTAGAAATGTTTGTAGGTGTTGGAGCATCACGTGTTCGCGATATGTTTGCTAATGCAAAGAAAACTGCACCTTGTATAGCATTTATTGATGAGATAGATGCAGTTGGAAGACATCGTGGATCTGGACTTGGCGGTGGACATGACGAAAGAGAACAAACACTGAATCAGCTACTTGTAGAGATGGATGGATTTGATCCAAATGACTCAGTAATTATTATTGCAGCTACAAACAGACCGGATGTTCTTGACCCTGCACTACTTCGTCCCGGACGTTTTGATAGACAGATTGTGGTTGATCTTCCAGATATAAAAGTTAGAGAAGCAATTTTAGCTGTTCATACTAGGAAGTTACCAATCTCTAAAGGTGTTCAATTAAATATAATTGCACGTGTTACACCTGGTTTTAGTGGAGCTGATCTTGCAAACTTAGTAAATGAAGCTGCTTTATTAGCTGCCAGAAATGGTAAGAAAAAGATCGAGATGAGTGACTTCGAAGAAGCAAAAGATAAAGTTACATTAGGAAAAGCAAGAAAGAGTAAGGTTATAACTGAGGAAGATAAAAAGATAACAGCATATCATGAGATCGGGCATGTACTTTGTTCAATGTTCTTAGGTAAAGTTGAACCAATTCACAAAGTTACTATTATTCCCCGGGGATTTACCGGTGGTGCTACACACTTCTTACAAACAGATAAATCTTACTATTCCAAGAGTTATATGGAGCAATCTTTAATTGGTTTATTAGGTGGACGATCAGCTGAAGAGATCATATTCAACGATGTCTCAACAGGAGCTTCCAATGATATTGAAAGAGCAACGGAGATCACAAAACAAATGGTTTGCAATTGGGGAATGAGTGAAAAGGTGGGTCCTATTGCCTTAGCTAAAAAACAAAGTCAGGTATTTTTAGGTAGAGATATTTCGCAGCATGACAATATTAGTGAGGCAACTGCTAACCTAATTGATAGTGAAATAAAAAGAATAATTACAGACGCTCATGTTAAGAGTTTAGAAATTCTTAAAAATAAACGTGAATTATTAGAAGTTTTAGCTGAAGAATTACTAACTAAAGAAACACTTGATGCAGAAGAGATCTTTGAATTAAGCTTACCATTTATTAGCGGATCTGACAAAGAAATTGTAGAAACACAATTTATGAAGATAAAAGAGATAAATGAAGAAATTAAAAAAGCTGAAGAGATTGCCAAGAAGGAAGAAGCAAAAGAAAAAGCTAAAGAGAAAAGAAGATTAAAAGCAGAAAAAGCAAAAAAAGAAGCTGAAGAAAAAGAGAAGGAACAAGATCAAAGCCTAGAGAAAGATGAAGAGGAAGAGAAACCAAAGAAATAAAACTTGAGGATCGTATAATGAAAGATATGCATGGAACAACTATTTTAGGTGTAAAATTAAATGGTAAGGTTGCTGTTGGTGGTGATGGACAAGTTACTTTAGGGCATACCGTTGTAAAGGCAACAGCTCAAAAAATAAGAACATTATACGATGGAAAAGTTATT
>CAXCCM010000217.1:0-2844 GCA_963981005.1 uncultured bacterium
TTTCCCCAGGGAAGCCAGCAATAATATCTGTTGTAATAGCTATATCTGGCATTGCCTTCCTTAATTTCCTTGTAATATCCAAAAAATGTTGTGCTGTATAACCACGATTCATCTTTGCTAAGATCTCATCATCCCCACTTTGCATTGCCAGATGCAGATGTTCACAAACTTTACCTGATTCTGCCATCACATTAATCACTTCATCAGATAAGTCTTTCGGATGAGATGTAACAAACCTGACCCGCTTAATTGTATTAATTTTATTCACTTGTCGCAGAAGTTCAGCAAAATTTATACTCTTATAATTGTACGAATTAACATTCTGCCCAAGTAGAGTAACATCCATAAATCCCTTCTGCCCTATCTTGGTGATTTCATTAATGATATCTTCAATTGGCCTGCTCCGTTCACGCCCCCTTGTGTATGGTACAATGCAATAAGAGCAAAAATTATTACAGCCTCGCATAATTGTAACAAAAGCATTAAATTCACCTGTATGTATCGGATAAATATCTTTATAGATTTCAGTATCATCAACATCCGTATTACATTTAAAATCAGGTTCTTCAAAGAGGTCGGCAATTATTTTAGGTAGATGTTTATACTGATCTACTCCAACAACAAAATCTATATTGGAATTTAAATCATTCAATTTCGCATCAAGTCGTTGAGCCATGCAGCCAATAACGCCTATCTTCAAATTTCGTTTGTCACGTTTTCTGCTCATCTCATTGCTAATACGTCCTAATACACGATCTTCTGCATGCTGTCTTACAGAACAGGTATTAAAAATTATTACATCGGCATCTGCAATATCTGTAACAACAGATAATTTATCATCTTTTAGAATGGACGCCACAAGCTCACTATCAGCTACATTCATCTGACAGCCATATGTTTCAATATATACGTTCATTAATATCTAATCCTTATTTTTTTCTTCTTCTTTCTCCTAACAACACAATATCTCTTAAAGCTTCTTTGTTTTTAGCTTTCAACCATTTTTTCTCAAAACTTGAGTCTTGTACGATTTGGGCAATAGCAGCTAAAGCTTGAAGATGAAAATTCCGTTCGTCACGAGTACCTGTTATCACAAAAACTGTGTTCACTTTTTGTGCTTCTTCATTAAAATAGATACCGTTAAGGCATCTTGCCAACAGGATATTAAATTTCTTCTCTCCCTCTATAATTATGTGAGGGATAGCAAGAGTGTCTGTTAATGCTGTTGAACTTTCTTCTTCTCTTTCTATAAGTTTATTTAAGAAGTATTCAGAGCTTTTACCTATATTTACACATACCTTATCTGCAATCATTTTAAAGAAATCTTCTTTTAATACAGATTTGTTCACATCAAGAATGACTGCTGTTTCAATTAATTTATCAAATCTGTCTTTCCTTATATCATCACGCTCACGAATAATTTCTTTAAGCTCAGTATCTAATGATGTTGTTACAAGATCTTTAGCTTTAATCCGTTTTACCAACTGCAAAAGTGCAGATTCTTTATTTGAGCGAATACTACCATAGAACCAATACCATACTAAACCAGATATTATGAAAACAGCTGTCATAATGAGAGGTACTGACCCCATCTCAATTATTAGAAAGATATATACCAATACAGCTATAACTTGTAACCAAGGATATAATGGGCTTTTAAATTTTGGACGATAATTTTGAATTCCGCTTTCACGCATAATAATAACTGCTACATTTACAAAAATATAAAGTAATAACATCATTGTAGAAGCCGTTTTAACAAGCATTTCTAAGGGTAAGAAGATCACAGCTATCATAAATATACTTGTGAATAATATTGCATTTATAGGTGTGTTATATTTTTTATTCACTCTTCCAAAAAATGAAGGTAATAAATTATCCTGACTCATTGCCATTGGATTCCTAGATGCAGCCATAATACCAGCATTAGCAGTAGAAAAAAATGCTAGTAACGCAGCTATAGAAAGCACATACATACCGGGAGTTCCGGCAAATATCGCTGCTCCATCGCTTATGGGAGTAAGCGAATAATATTTAGGAGCTGATATAAGAAGTTTGTCGCCTAAAACACCAACAGTTACAAATACGACTAATACATAAGCAATAGTTACAATTACAAAAGCTAGCATCATTCCAAGTGGAATATTCCGTGATGGATTTTTTACTTCTTCTGCTACGCTAGCAATCTTGGTTAAACCTCCATAAGATACAAATATTAATCCCGAGGTCATAAAAAGTGTTTTCAAATCACCTTTCATGAATACATCAAAATGTCTATTATCTACATAAGGCAAACCCTTTGTAACGTAATATAACAATAATAATAGTAATCCTAAAACCATTAAAACCTGAAGCTTACCAGCATGTTTAGTACTTCTTAGGTTTATTATTGTAAAGAATATGCAAAATGCAACAGCTATAAGTTTTATCTGGAAAATCGTGATCTGCGGATATATAATAGAGGCAAAAGCTCCAATACCAACCAATGCAAATGCACTTTTAAATGCTAAAGAAAACCAAGCAGAAATCCCTGCGATCGTTCCAAAACCAGCACCCATACTACGATTTATGAAGAAATAGTCTCCACCTGATTTTGGCATGGCTGTAGCTAATTCGGCTTTACTGAACATTGATGGTAGTACAAGAATTCCAGCGAGAAGATATGCTAAAATTACAGCAGGACCAGATTTAAAATATGCAAGACCCGGCAAGATGAACAGACCTGAACTTATCATTGCTCCTGCAGCAATGCTAAATACAGAGAGTAATCCTAGTTCTTTTTTTAATTTAGTCATAAGATTCCCTTATCTTATCATTTTGCTATAACAACCTTGTTTTTACCTT
>CAXCCM010000218.1:0-2826 GCA_963981005.1 uncultured bacterium
AATTATTCCTTTCATTTTTCTACAAGTTTTTTTTATTTTTTATATAATAATACTAATAATATATAATAAATTGTTTTATCAGCATAGTTCTAATAGTATTATATTGGAATCTATAAGTTTGTTTTCTATAAAAACAGGTTCGTGCAGTTTACCACACGAACCTGATGTTTTGAAATGTAAGTTGATCTTTACTTTAGCAATAACATTCTTTTTGTATCAATAATATTTCTATCAATAACCAGCCGATAGAAATAAACACCCGAAGATACAGCTTTATCATTATCATCGGTTCCATTCCAAACAAACGAATGTTGCCCTGCAGTAAGCACGCCGGTGTTAATCTTCTTTACTCTCTGCCCTTTCAAATTATAGATATTTAATTCTACATTCCTAAAAATTTCATTAGCGATCGAGAATGTAATAGTTGTTGAAGGATTAAAAGGATTTGGGAAATTCGTATAAAGTTTCGTCTCTATTTGTGGTAGATCACCAGCTGATGCAGAAGTTTTGGTTATAAGTTGCGAAAAGGCTGATATTGATTCCACACCATTTGTATAAACAGACCTTATAGCAAATTGATATGTGGCATTTTGAAGTAATACCCAACTTTGATCAACATAAATAGTATCTCCAATTTCCTGAGCAATAAGCTCCCAATCTTCTGGATTATTATGCTGACTTTCATAGAATCTGTAAACATTAAATGATTCAAACTCTCTGCTTCCCATAATTGCGCTGTCAGGTTTTTGTTTAGTTACTTGATCATTAGGAAGAGTATTCCCCATATTTATACCATATGCTCTTATCATAAAATTTCGTTCATAATTTGGTCCGTAAGAATCTAATACTGTCCACATACCTCCGGTAGTCCAATCTTCTATAAGATATTGCGTCCCGCTTTGATATTCCCATGGTTCGCCATCTCCATCATCAAGTCCAATTGCTGTATATAAATTAGGTGTAGAAACACCCATAAAGAAACCTTCAAAAGCTTCGATTGGTTCTTCAAGAAGATGAATATTCCATTCGTCATCAATATTATTTATAAAACCAGATTCATAAAGCACAACATCTGTATTGGGTTCACCGTTTTCATCTAATCCAAATAGATATAGTTTCACCTGATTATGTGCTGCATAGTCAGAACATAAATACCACTGAATTTCCTCAACAATTGAAATATTGGGATGAACAGCACCGAATACTGCGTTTGGGGGTGTAGAGTTTAAACCAAACAAGAAATCCTGCTCTCCATCATCATAGCGGAATTCTCCTCCACCTTGTCCTGGAGATGACCATGATAAGGCAACTTCGATTCCAAAGGGATCTTGTACAGCTTGTACATTGCCTGGAGGTAATGCAATTTCATTTAATGTTATTGTTCCAAGATCTAAAGCAGTACTTCCAACAATTATCTCTTCGGCATAATTGTCATACCCATCTAATGAGATCTGAATATTGTATGTAATATTAGTGTAAACATCGTTAATAACAAAATCACCATTTTCATCTGTCGTAGCTTCATAATTTTCAAATCCGGTAATTTCTACAATGGCATTCTCTAAGCCAATTGCAGGGAGATCACTTCCAACCACATGTCCAGAAACAGCAACAAGACCCAGCGGGATAAGATTAAAATCGAGTTGTGTTACTTCATCTTCTATAACTTGTTCTGTGATCGTTTGAGGAGAATATCCCATTAATTCTGCAGTGAAATCATACTCACCTTCCAATATATTACCAAAATGGTAATATCCAAGATTATCTGTATTGGTAACTGTTTGTGTTTCCTCTATTGTAATTTGTGCTTCAGCCAGCGGATTATTTGCATCATCATAAACATAACCTTCTACTTCCCCCATCGCACCAAGATAAAAGGTAAAAGTTGTATTAGCAAAAAATTCACCGGAATAACTAACTTCTGGTGGATTTGCCGGATCAAAAACTAATGTATCATCTCGCTCGTATCTTGTTCTATCCATATGCTCTAAGGTTGTATCATGTAAAAAATAATTGGTTGTACCATAATTTTGTGTATCCATAGGTCTATGAGCCATTACTACCAGGTTACCACCGTTATAATAATATGGGGTTGTAAGCTGAATTTGTACACTACTCGATGCAGAAAAATATGAAACCGTACTATTAAAAACTTCTGTCAACGATGTTGACGGTATCCAACCATCTGTTAGGTTTGTTTGTGTTGTTTCCCCTATCCATAGCGCAGTTGGCTTATTCATAAGGTCGTCTGTAAAATTTGTGTAATATGTAATCGCTGTTATCATTCCCTCTGCACCAGCCAATTCATCTGCAAAATATAAGATCTCGGTAAGGCTGTTCTTATGTTCAAAACTCAATGGAGTTCGGGTATTATTTTCGATTCCCTCACCAATTGTTATTTCAAGAACTCCTTGTGGAAAAACAGTTACTTCCAGCGTGCCTGTTTCGTCATTCAATGTATTTTCATCTCCAGCAAGAATGACTTGTCCATGAAGCATAACAGATCCAGCAGGTTCATCGGCGGGAACATTCCAAACAAGGCTGTGTATCACAATCTCATCAGGTGCAATAGTTTGGATAATATCAATCGAGCTTAATTCCGTATTATTATTTTTGAACAATTTAACAGTATAGGAATCTTGAGAATTATATCCAACGTTCTTTACAGCAATTTCATAATTTTCCGTATTGCCAGCATTGACAACCGTATCCCCATTAACACTCAAACCGGCAAGGTCGTTATCATACGTGATCAGTGTTCCTTCTAATAGCACATCATCAATATACCAATAATCGAGATCAAAGCTATAACCGTTAAAGAAAAAC
>CAXCCM010000219.1:0-2821 GCA_963981005.1 uncultured bacterium
AATTATTTTTTGGAAGTAAACCTGTACTTTTGGAAATCTCTACAGTAATAATTCCTTCAGGTTTATCAAATTGCAGTTCGTCTCCATTAACAATTGGATTTCCCTTACTGTTTTTTGGAGAATCAAGATAAACAGCTTTCTTCATAATATATGGCCAGGAGGGAAGTGCTGCGGTCGCGCCGGACTGCCCTTTTCCTAAACTTGTATTATCATCAAAGCCAACCCAGATGCCGGTTACCAGTTTTTTGTTATAACCAATGAACCAAGCATCTCTGAAATCGTCAGTAGTTCCAGTTTTACCAGCTGCGTTCCATTTATAACTTATAGAGCCAAGTGTTTCATAACCAGACTGCCAGCGGATTCCCACACCTGTTCCTTCATCGCAAACCGATTTCATTAAGCTTGCCATAATATAAGCTGCCTGTTCATTCATCACTCTTATCTTTTCCGGTTCATTCGATTTCAGGATCTTTCCATACTTATCTTCCACACGTCTTATATAGATCGGCTTTACTCGTTCTCCTCCATTTGGGAACGTTGTGTATGCAGATATTAACTCAAAAGGCTTTACTTCCATACTGCCAACTGAGAGGGTGTAGAATGGATATATAGGTGTTGTAATACCGAATCTTTCAGCAAATTCCATAACCTTTCTAGGGCCAATATCGAATATTGTTTTTGCTGCGTAAATATTCCGAGATTTTTTTAATCCGGTCCGTAATCTTGTATAACCGAAATTTCTGTTTGAGTAATTTTTCGGACTCCAGAAAAGTGTATCATTTTGTATAAATGAAAAAGGTTCATCTTGAATAACTGTAGCGGGAGTATACCCATTCACAAGAGCTGTTGAATAAAGAATTGGTTTAAATGATGATCCTGGCTGTCTTACAGATTGCATAACCCTGTTCAACTTACTATGATTAAAATTCCTACCACCAATCATCACTCGAACAAAACCTGTTTCTGGTTCAATAGAGAATACACTTCCCTGAACGTATGGCGTGACGATATTTATAGTATCAACAGGGAAATCTTCGTATTTAAACTCATAATCATTTTTATCTTCAAACTTCTTTAAGTTCATATTCAAAACAGAATCTGCATATTCTTGGAGTTCCATATCTAATGTTGTATATATCTTGAGCCCACCCGCAAAAAGCTGAGTTGTGCCATATTCTCGCTCTAATCTTCTACGAATAAATTCTATGAAATAATCTTTTGCCTCAAAACTTCCGCTTGTTGCAAATAATTCTAACTCTGTATTATAGGCATCAGTATATTCCTGCTGAGTAATTACATTTTCCGTAAACATTCTTTTAAGAACAATATTCCTTCTTCTAATCGCCCGTTCGGGATATCGGAATGGATAATATGCACTTGGAAGTTGCGGCATTCCAATTAATAGAGCTGCTTGAGGGATAGATAGATCTTTTGCTTCAATTCCAAAATATTTTTTTGCACCAACTTCGATGCCGTATAATCCGGGACCAAAAGGTGATTTATTAAAATACATTTCTAATATTTCATCTTTAGAGAAGTTCTTCTCAATACGAATTGCAAGTATAAGTTCTTTTATCTTTCTAGGGATCTGTTTATCTAGTGAGAGGAACATATTTCGGGCAAGCTGTTGTGTTATTGTACTTGCCCCTTGCGAGAAATCCCCTTTCATAATATCAACAATAATTGCACGGATAAGCCCTAATTGATCCATTCCCCAATGTTTGTAAAAGTTTTTGTCTTCTACTGCCAGCATCCCTTTTCTTAAGTAATCCGGCAATTCATTCAAATGGGTTAACTGCCTTTTTTCCACATAGAAAATATGTATCAGATTGTCATTACGGTCATAAACTTCCGAGCCTACTTTCATCTCATAACTTTGCAGTTCCGAAAGGGGTGGTAATTCTCTACTATAATATCTAAAAAGACCGAAGCCCATTCCAATAAAAAAAACAATTATCATTATTGAAATAACTAAATATTTAATAACTTCTTTTCTCATAATTTTAATTTATCCTATCTAAAAACAATTTGGCTATATATCCAATAATTATACCAGTAACTATTCCCATAAAAATTAGAAGCGGCGTCAAATAAAATATTGTATTTTCTTTAATAAGAAGAGATCGAACAACAACTATTTGGGCTAGGTTATGTGTTACTGCTCCTAAAATACTAATTCCAATAATACTAAAGCGAACTTTACTTTTTATAAATACAGTCATAACTACGAACGAGCTTAAGCTTCCACCTAAAGAAAGAAGTGTTGTAGGACTCAAGAATAAACCACTGAAGAACCCGCCCACTACAGTCTTTCCAATGATAATAATAAAAGCATATTTTATATTATTAGAAACCAATAACAACAACACGATCATATTTGCTAACCCAAGTTTCATGAATGGAAATGGTTTAGGAATGAAACTTTCTATTACATAAATGGCAATTGCAAAAGCAGTGAAAAAGGCTAAATGGATCAATCTGAGATTCGATAGATCAAGTTTATGTTGTTCTTTTTGTACTATTTTATCTTTCATAAATAAAAGCGGGATTTCCGTTAATTATCGGAAAACCCGCATAATATAATTTACACTTAATTATTTATTTGCTTTCTCAAAATCGATCATGAACTTAGCAAGAGCCTTTGCTGAATCCATTGGAAGTGAATTATAAACTGATGCTCTACAGCCACCAACACTTCTATGACCTTTTAAGTTAAACATTTTGTTTTCAACAGCTTCTGCAATAAACTTCTTTTCCAGTTCTTCAGTTGGAAGACGGAAAGGAATATTCATGAGTGAACGGTCTTCTTTTACAACAGTTC
>CAXCCM010000220.1:0-2800 GCA_963981005.1 uncultured bacterium
CGTGTTGGGCAGATTTTAACAATGATGGTTTTCTAGACCTTTACATTACAAGTATTTATGAAGGACGCCGGTCATTCCTATATATAAATAATGGAGATAGCACATTTGAAGAAACTACTTTTTTAGCAGGAGTCAGACGTTTTAATGGTTGGGGTGCAGCTTGTGCAGATTTTGATAACGATGGAGATGTAGATTTATTGGTAGCAGGTGGGAACATCCAGCTATTCCGAAATGAAACAAATAACAAAGAAAACTGGATAGAAGTTCGAGTAAAAGGAAAAAATCATATTGATGCTATTGGAACTAGATTAACCCTTTCTAGCAAAGAAATATCGTTTATGCGAGAAATTCAAGGTGGAAAGGGAACAACAAATCAACATTCGTTTGTTCAACATTTTGGTTTAGGGAATTTGCAGCCTCCATTTGAATTAGAAGTAATTTTTACTGATGGAGAAAAAAAGAAGTTGATGATAAATGAGATAAATACAATTTTGGAAATTGAAGAATAGAGGGAGAAATTATGAAATTTAAAATATTATTTTTTGTGCTTTTTACTATGATAACTGCTCAATTGTTTTCATGGGGAGGATTAGGCCACGAAGTTATTACCCGCTTGGCAATCGAGGGCCTTCCAAATGAAATGAATTTTATTAAAGAGAATGTACAATACTTATGTAATCACTCAACAGATCCTGACAAACGAAAAAGTGAAGATCCTGCAGAAAGGAATAAGCATTATATAGATATTGATCGTTATGAAGAATTCAGTGTTGGTGAGATGATAACAGATAAAGCTGAACTTATTGAATTATATGGAGATGAGATTGTAGATAAGATGGGTATATTGCCCTGGAACACGATTGAAGTTCTAAACAATCTTACAATTGCCATGAAAGAAAATAATAAAGAAGATATTCTTTTTTATGCAGCTGATCTTGCGCATTATGTTGCCGACGCTCATCAGCCACAGCACAATATTTTAAATTATAATGGGAAGCTGACTGATCAGAGAGGAATTCATCAGCGATATGAAATCGATCTGATCGATTCGAATCTTGTGGAATTACAGGCTAATATTGCTCCAATAAAATTTATTCATGTTATAGAACCGCTTCAGTTTGTATTCGATTATTGCACACAATCTAATAGCTTTGCAGGGTTAATTGAGCAAGCAGACCTTTATGCACTAAAATACAGTGAAAGTGAATATAATGAGAAATACTTCAATATTTTCTGGTTCCGAACAAAATTTATGACGTTTCATCAATTTTCTAATGCTGCCGAGGATCTTGCATCAATGTATTATACAGCCTGGGTAAATGCAGGTAAACCAAAAATTAAATAAAAAAAGGCGGTCAGTTAGACCGCCAAATATTCATAAATTTTACGTATTAGAATGATCCAAGAATTGTTGTAGCGTTTTTACCTTTTGCAATTACGGTACTCTTCCAAAGAACATTACCTTGATCAACTATCTGATATTGAGCAACTCCACCCGGAACTTTTTTAGTAATCCACCATTCTACTTGACCCTGTCCGTAAACAGCAAGAAATACAACATGATCGCAATTAAAAACTCCAGCTTGCGTTGATAAACTTGCTTTGCCTTGTGTCGCTCCCTCAATACTTTCATTAGTTACTTCTTGCGGGGGGAAGTAAATTTGCTGTCCTGCTACAGGGATTTCTCCCTCGTTTCCTTCTGCATCTTTTGCTCGAAGCCTTAAAAGTGAACCTTCAGATGAGATCAGAGTTTCATAAATCCAGATATCTTCTCCATCTACCCAGCCAATTCTCCACCAACTATTTCCATCTTCATCCACTTTTAGATATGCGCGTTCAAGTTCAACCGTATTATTCCCATCTGTAATAATTGAGAATTTTGCCCAATCACCAGGCATATATTCTACTTGTCCAAGCCATAATCCACCAGCTGAGAATGCATAAGTAAATACAATTTGAGCTTGCATTGCCATGAAATTCCCCCAGTTCGCAGAACGTGGAGGAGGAAGCTTCTCTTTGGGTGCAGTTCGTTTGTAAGCTTCGTTTTCTGCATGCTCACCAATAGCTCTACTAATACCCCTGTTAATACCTCTTGAAATTGGATCATATCCACCGATACATCCTGTTGTGATAATAATAATGATTAAAATTAAAACATAAACAAATGGTCTGTTTTTTCTCATAATTTCCTCCTTTGTTAACTTAATATCATTGCTATGCAATTCGATGTTATACAATGAGTTCTGTCAATAGATTTGGATAATTATACTTCTAATTAACTTATAAATTGATAATGGATGTTTTTTCTTTAATAACTTCTGAGATCGTATAAAGTGATCCTGAGATCATTACAATATCATCTTCATTGGCATCAGAGATTGCTTTTTTTGTTGCTGCAGTCACATCTTCATGAATTTCAAACGGTTTATCATGAAGTTTTACAAATCTAACTTGATCCTCGATTTCGGCTGCACGTGCAGATTTATTTTTTGTAATATAGATTTTGTAACTCACACTGCAAATATTTTTTATGATGTTCCCTAAATTTTTATCACGCAAGATTGCCAGAACAAAATAGATCTTTTTGTTTGGGAATATCTCGGTTAAATTATCCCTTAATGCCCTGATGCCTTCTTCGTTGTGCGCGCCGTCAATAATCACAATTGGTTTCTGAGAAATGATCTGCATTCGTCCTTGCCAGTTCACATTAGCAAGAGCATCATATATTTTTTGCTCATTAATTTTTCTGTTTGTTTTGTGTAGGAACATAATGAATGCTGATATCGCAGTTGCAGCATTG
>CAXCCM010000221.1:0-2795 GCA_963981005.1 uncultured bacterium
ATCGTCATTTAATAAACTTGGTATTTTATGGGATATGGCAATTTTGGATAATATACTAAATCCATCTTCCGGGACAGAAACTTATCTGAAATATTTTTATATTTTCAATAATGTTGATGGAGATAATTTAACAAAACAAGCAGTTGAAATAAGATGGGCAAAATATTTTAATCTCGGTAATCAATTTGTTCTAGAATTCGATGTAAATGCTAATGTGATAGAGAAAAAAAAGCTTACTGAATTTGAAGTTTATGAACTTGGTGGGGCAAAAAGTCTACGTGGTTTTAATGAAAATACATTTTCCGGCTTTCGTATTGGCTGGTCTGACATAGAATTAAGATATTTGTTTGGAAGGAATTCAAGGCTTTTTGCCTTTGGTGCTTATGGATATGTGGAAAATAAGCAATACAAGTACAACGACCTCTTCAGTTTTGGATTTGGTCTTCGCACACAAACTAAGATCGGAATCTTAGGTATTGACTATGGATTAGGAATTCAAAATAGAGAAATGAGAAATCCACTTGACGGAATAATTCATATTGGTATAGAAACGGGATTGTAATAATTTGAAATTAGAAGTGGAAGTTAAAAAGTAATTAATTAAATTGTTGTAGTGAAGATCGTTATATTATTAAGGAGGTTTTATGGAACGAAGTAGTATAATTAAAGTTGGTGTATATGTTGATGTTTCTAATATTGCGCAAAATGGCGGATACGGAATGCAGTACGATATTTTAAGACAATTCGCCTGCAGAAATAATGGCGTAGCTATGCGCTTGAATGCCTATGTTGCTTATGATGAAGAGATGGCAGAAAAGAATCCAGATTATAAGAAAAAATCAGAAAATTTTCATTCAATTTTACGTGATTTTGGATACAAGGTCATTGTGAAAATAGTTAAGTGGTATGTAGACGAACATGGTGTACGTTATGGGAAATCTAATGCTGATCTGGATATGGCGGTTGATGCTTTACGTCAATCTGAGCGTTTAGATTATGTGTTGTTAGTTACCGGAGATGGTGATTTTGTTCAGGTTGTTCGAGCCTTACAGAGTAAAGGATGCAGAGTGGAAGCATTAGCTTTTAATAACATTTCACAAGATCTCATAAATGAAGCAGATGGGTTTACCTCGGGATATATGGTTCCAGAGTTATCTCCAATCGAACTGCACAAAGCAGCTAATGGGAAGCGTTTTGTTAGAGGCGTTTGCTACTCTTTCTTTCCTGAAAAAGGTTATGGATTCATGCGTTATATGAAGAACATTAGCGGATCTTTATGGATTCGTGATACAAGAAAGGAAGAATCACCATATGGAACAGCTTTTGTTCATGGATCACAATTCACAGATGTTATCGATACAAAAAAACTACCAAATAGAAATATGATATTTGAGTTTGAATTGAAAGAAATAAAAGAAAAAGGGCTGCAAGCTGAGAACGTAAAATTACTGGATTAACACCAAAACATACAAATGAAAAACACTTTTTGCGTAATTGATGTTGGAACAAATAACATCTTGTTTTTGGTTGCCTCAATCGAAAATGGGATTAACATAATAAAGCGTGATTCAATGATCTCTGGCTTGGGCAAAGTTAGTTACGGAAATACTTGATTATTTTGGTGTTAAAGAATTTTTGGTTAGTGATCGTGGAATTCAGTTTGGAATTCTTGCACAGGATAAACAAAAACTAAAAGAAATGTTATCTTGAGGTTAGGAAAATAATGAAAGATATTAGCTTAAAGCATCAAGTTGGTGAGCCTTTAGAAATAAATATTAAAGGTCAAAAAATTGGACGTGGTCATCTTACAATGATAGCCGGTCCGTGCACTATAGAAAATTATGAAGATCTTCATTCAGTAGCAGTAGAGCTTAAAAAGATGGGTATTCATTTCTTTAGAGGTGGGGCATATAAAATGCGCACTTCCCCATACAATTTTCAGGGACTCGGAAAGAAAGGTCTTAAATACATGAAAAAAGTTTCAGATGAGACCGGTATGATATCGGTTTCAGAAGTTGTATCTGTAGAGGATGTTGAAACAATAAAAAACTATGTGGATATACTTCAAGTTGGTACACGCAACATGAATAATTACCGTCTGTTATTCAAACTTGGTAAAGTAAAGAATCCGATAATTCTTAAGCGTGGTTTTAGCAGTACAATTGAGGAATGGTTATTGGCAGCAGAGCATATTATTGAAGCTGGAAATAAAAATGTGATTTTATGTGAAAGAGGTATTAGAACTTACGAAACTTATACCCGTTATACGCTTGATATTTCTGCAGTTCCAGCAATTAAAGACTTAAGTAATTTACCTGTGATTGTAGATCCATCGCATAGTTCTGGAAGACGTGAAATGATAAAATCATTAAGCTGGGCTTCTATCGCTGCTGGTGCAGATGGATTACTTATAGAAACACATTTTTCACCTGATAAAACGGTTTGTGACAGTAAGCAAACAATTGATCTGGAAATTTTGAAAGATATTATTAAAGGAAACGAAAAATTATTAGATTTGTGGAATAGAGAATAGTTTCTACAAAATATAAAGAAAGAACCTTGAAGACTCATAAGTTTCCAAGGTTCTTTTATCTAAAACATTAGCTTAAACTATTTAAATTTTATTACAACTTCATCATTCATGTCTGCTTTGAATCCCTTGATATTTTCCATCGATCTCTTTAAATCATCATCGTTGGAATCTTTACTTCCACCCAGAATTTGAAGAGCTTCTTCATTTTGCATAATCACATCAAAATCCATATCGGTAAGCGTAACTTCATTCTTATCTTTAT
>CAXCCM010000222.1:0-2781 GCA_963981005.1 uncultured bacterium
AATGAGGTATAACGTCTTTCTCCTTCAAGGAAATCACTAACTGGTAGCGTTGGTTTTTTAGAATCTAATACAAATGGATTCTTCCCTTCTTTCTTAAGATCAGGATTGAATCTATAAAGAAGCCAGTAACCTGTATCAACAGCTTTTTTCTCTTCTAACATAGTTTGTGACATTGGGAATCCATGATTGATACAAGGAGCGTAAGCCATGATTATTGAAGGCCCATCGAAAGCTTCTGCTTCACGAATAGCTTTTAGAGCTTGATTCTTATTTGCACCCATCGAAATACAAGCAATATAAATATATCCGTAACTCATAAGCATGAGGCCAAGATCTTTCTTAACAGTTCCTTTACCCGCTTCAGCAAATTTTGCAACAGCTCCAAGTGGCGTTGCTTTAGAAGCCTGACCACCAGTATTTGAATAAACTTCTGTATCCACAACAAGTATGTTTACATTCCTTCCAGTAGCTAAAACGTGATCTACACCACTGTAACCAATGTCATAAGCCCATCCGTCACCACCAAATGCCCATACAGATTTATCAACAAAATGATTCTTTAGTTCAATTATCTTTTTGATGATCGGTTCATTCTCATCTGAAGCCTTTTTCAAGGAATCTATAAGGATGCCTTGTATTTGAATTGAGTGTTGTATAGCTTCGTCATCTTTATTATTCCATAACTCAAGAGCTTTCCTTAACACAGTTTCAAGTTTTGTGTCTGTGCCATTTGTAAGAAGCTTCTCTACATTATATTTTAGTTGCTTTCTATTAGCTTCTACTGCTAATCTCATTCCAAAGCTGTATTCTGCATTATCTTCGAAAAGACTGTTTGCCCAAGTTGGACCATGACCCTCTTTATTCTTGCAATATGGGATTGTTGGGAAAGTTCCACCATAGATAGATGAACAGCCAGTTGCATTCGCAATTATCATTCTATTACCAAAGAGCTGTGTTATAAGTTTAATATAAGGAGTTTCACCGCAACCAGCACATGCGCCAGAGAATTCCATTAATGGCTGTTTGAATTGACTTCCTTTTACCGTAGTGTCCTTGTTTGAACCCATAACATCGTTTGGAAGTGATTCAAAGAAATCTACATTTGCTTTTTCGCCTAATTCACGCTCATCATCTATAGGTTTCATTTCCAATGCTTGTTTTGGACACTCATTTACACATACAACGCAACCCTGGCAATCTTCGATGTAAACCTGGATCTTATATCTGTATTCTTCTTTATCTTTACCCATTGCGGTAAGAGTATTAAAGCTTTCTGGAGCGCTTTTCATGTCTTCATTTTTTATAAGTTTTGGTCTTATAGCTGCATGAGGGCAAACTATAGCACACTGATTACACTGAATACACTTATCAGCATCCCAATGTGGAACGAAAGGTGAAACACCACGCTTTTCAAGTTTTGTTGTTCCAGATGGAACATAACCGTCTAGAGGCATATGAGAAACTGGAATGCTGTCTCCCTTCTCTTGCATAATCTTTTCTATAATATTTTTTGTAAATTCATCTGCATCATCAGGCACAAGTTTCTTCATTTTGGTATGATTAGCAGGAACAGCGCCAGGAACAGGAACTTCAATTAATGCTTCGTTAGTTTTATCAACTGCTGTCCAGTTCATCTCAACAATATCCATACTCTTCTTAATGAAAGTTTTCTTAATTGCTTTCTTGATCATTTTAATTGCTTCTTCTCTTTCTAATACACCAGAAATTAGGAAGAATGCAGTTTGCATAACAGTATTAATCCTAGTTCCAAGACCTACCTTATTAGCAATTTTTAAAGCATTAATATTATACAATTTAATTTTTTTCTCTATAATTGTTTTTTGCATATCCGCTGTAAGATGTTCAAACACCTCATTAGCATCCCATTGAGAGTTGAGTAAGAAAACTCCACCATCTTTTATGCCTTCGAGGATATCGTAGCGTCCTATAAATGCTGGGTTATGACATCCAATGAAATTTGCATGTTCAACCAGATATTCAGATTGGATAGGGCTTGTTCCAAAACGAAGATGTGATCTAGTAATACCACCAGATTTTTTTGAATCGTATTGGAAGTAACCTTGGGCATACATATCTGTATTATCACCAATGATTTTAATTGAGTTCTTATTGGCACCAACTGTTCCATCAGAGCCTAATCCCCAGAATTTACAACTGATTCCACCTTCTGGCATTGTATTAAGTTGTGGTCCAATTTTTATGGATCTATTTGTTATATCATCATTAATACCAACAGTAAAACCGTGTGATGCATCACCATCAAGATGATCATAAACAGCTTTAACCATTGAAGGTGTAAATTCTTTGGAAGAAAGACCATAACGTCCACCAATAATAGAAATGTCTTTTTTATCTTTAAGAGCTGCTACAATATCCAAATATAATGGTTCTCCAATTGCACCAGCTTCTTTTGTTCTATCTAGTACAGCAATTTTCTTAACAGTTTGTGGGATTGTATCAATAAAAGCATTAACAGAGAATGGACGGAAAAGGCGAACTTTAATAAGACCAAGTTTTTCACCTTTTGCATTTAAATAGTTAATAGTTTCTTCTATAGTTTCTACACCACTACCCATCGCAATTATTAACTTCTCTGCATCAGGAACACCTACATAATCAAATAAGTGATATTGTCTTCCAACAACTTTTGCAACTTCATCCATATATTCTTGAATTATTTCTGGAGCGGCATCATAATATTTATTACTTGTTTCACGTCCCTGGAAGTAAACATCAGGATTTTGTGCACCAACTTTTACC
>CAXCCM010000223.1:0-2763 GCA_963981005.1 uncultured bacterium
AGTGAAACGTTGATTACCAAGAATAGTGAGATGAAGGCAAAAATATAAACAACAGCTGAATACTTGGCAAACGATCTCTCGCGCATCAGTTCCATACTTCTCATCTCTAAGGTAAAATTGTTCGAAACCATTGCCAGACGTCTCATCAACTTCTCTTCAAACTCAATATCTGTACCCTGCCTAACTTTCATCAGAATACTCTCACCAATCCAACTATCCGGATTATCAGGATTTATTCTTTTAAAAAGAAGGTTACCAAAATCATTTAGTTCACCTCTTTTTTTAACTTGATCGAATACACCAATTATCAAGCGTTTGTCATCACGTTGTCCCAGAAATTTACCAACAGCCTCATCTTCTCCAAAAAACTCCTTCTTTAGTTTCATATTAATAACAACAGGTTGATAATTTGATGCATTATCCTGTTTATTAAACCATCTACCTTTAAGGATCTCAATACCCAGGATATTAGCATAATTATCATCACCGAACATCATATGTGTAGAAATCTCTTTATTATCTAGTTCCACTCTGGTTCTTACATCAGCTGAAGTATAAGGAAGGCTATAGGCTTCGGATATTCCTAAAATTTCGGGGTACGATTTGAGTTCTTGTTTGATGAGTTCGATCTCTTTTCTAGCTTCAATATTTCCTAAATTATTCCTATTAACTTCCAGATTCCAGATATTCTTATATTCAAAACCCAGTGGCTCGGAGTAGTAAACAGCAAATTTCACAAGACTTTGAGCTAACACAAAGATCACAATGAAAGATATGAATATTTCAATTATCATAAGAAGATTCATCTTCCTGCGGTTCCACATAAGTTTAAATAGATGTCTAATGTTCATCATTTTATACCTCCTTGCAGAGCTTGAACAGGTTTCAAGCGTGACATCCGCCAGGCAGGATAGACTCCTGATAATAATCCAAAAAGGAGTGTGATCAGCAGAGCAAAACCAAATATTCTAAAGTTCATGTTAAAATGAGCATAGGGGATGATGTTGGATAAATTGAAGATCGTAAGTACAATATAGGTGAGGATCAATCCAATCAATCCACCGATAAGAGTAAGAATAATATTCTCAACAATGAACTGCCCCACAAGTGTAATTGAAGAAGCACCAAATGATTTACGGATGCCGATCTCGGAATATCTCTCCATTATACGATTGATATTGATATTCACAAGATTCATAGCTGGCAACATCATAAATAAGATCATAAGTCCGGTTGCTATAAAGAAAAGCAAGTGAACCTTAGCATCATCAAATCCGAACATTTCACGAGAAGTAGATTCCAAGAGAGTGTCTGTTCCACCTTTTATGGAATCATAAGTATCATCCATGAATTCTACTTGTGCTAGATGTTTTTGAAATTCAGCTTTGATTTTTGGGAAATCCTGTTTGCTCCTAGCCAATAAAATTGCCTGGTAATCTCCATCTAAACTATAGGAAGTGATATCTTCCTTTGTATTTGTAATAGGCACCCACACATCTCCGTAGGCCAGTATGCGTATTATTGGAACATCTTTCACAACACCAATAACTTTATATTTTTTCCAATCTGCTTCGATGAATTTTCCAAGTGCTGATTCCTCTCCAAAATATTTCTCTTTGGTCGCTTCATTAATAACTGCAACCTGATTGATGTTTTTCACATCCTCATCGTTAAATGGTTTTCCTTCGATAAATTTGAAATCCATGATCTTCCAGAATTCAGCATCAGTATATTTGAGAGCGATCTTATATTTCCTACCTTGGTTATAAGTTACTGTTTTTTGGAAGAAACTGGTGATCGAGATCAACTCAGGTGTTTTTAGAGTTTTAACATATTTATTTAAGAAGTAGTAACTAATCGAACCGCGTCGTGAGATCTCAGGTCCCTTTATCTCTAGATCCAGCACATAAAGCGAGCGATCTAATCTGGTTTCGGGATAGGTTGGTCCTAGCATGTGATCTAAGAATGCAGTTGTTGTCAGCAAGATCATCAAGGTAAAACTAATTCCAAATAAGCTGATAAATGTGAAAAATTTATGCCTTAATAGAACTTTGAGTGACAATTTAATATATTTTTTGAACATAATTAATTCCTATTCACTTATACTTTTTTTAATCCTATCCAACCTGACTCCCATCAAATAGTCTGATTATTCTTTGTGTCTGTTTTGCCAAATGTTCATCGTGTGTAACCATAACGATTGTGGTATTCTCCACTTTGTTCAATCGCATCAGTATATCCATGATCTCGGCACCCATCACACTATCTAAGTTTCCTGTAGGCTCATCTGCTAAGATCAGCTCCGGTTCTCCCACAATAGCCCGTGCAATTGCCACACGTTGGCGTTGACCTCCAGATAGTTGATTGGGAAAGTGCTTTGTTCGTGCTTTGAGTCCGACTTTCTCTAGAGCTGCAAGAGCTTTTCTTTTTCTCTCTGCACCACTCATTCTACGATATAAAAGAGGGATCTCTACATTATCGAGTACAGAGAGATCGTTGATAAGATGAAAGCTCTGGAAGACAAAGCCGATCTTCATGTTTCTCAGTTTTGCCAGCTTAATATCTCCAAATTTCTGCACCGATTCCGAATCGATGAGGATCTCTCCGTTAGTAGCTGAATCTAAAAGTCCGATAATATTAAGAAGCGTACTTTTACCGCATCCTGATGGTCCCATTACACTCACAAATTCACCCTTCTCAACATGCAGATTTATCGCTTTGAGGGCAGTTGTTTCGATTGTATTGGTTGTGTATACTTTGTCG
>CAXCCM010000224.1:0-2737 GCA_963981005.1 uncultured bacterium
TGTGAATCGGGAAGCTAGGAAAGCCTTATCCGGTGCAATGCCAAATAGGAGAATGAGAGCCGGCCCGGCTTGTTAAATTCTCGGGTGGGCAGCTAAAACCGGTCAGTAATGAACCCAGACGGGTATAGCAATATTCGGTTTAGAGAAATAGACACTGGATTGCTTATTAGGCAATTTACAGAATTCGGCTTAATATCTTCTTTGACGTTTATTTTTTAAAAATAATAAGGATAGAGATATGCAAAAAAGGTGGAGAATATCTGAACCCCTATCTGAGGAACAGAAACAACAAAAAGAAAACATCGTCGAAAACATAAAATGCCCAGAAATGATAGCAGAGATGCTCATAAAAAAAGAGATTACAGATATAGAGGAAATAAAAAGATTCTTCCACCCCGATCTTAGCAATATGCACGACCCATTTCTTTATAAGGATATGAAGAAGGCAACAGTACGCATCATTAGTGCAATCGAAAAAAAAGAACTCATTACAATTTACGGTGATTACGATGTAGATGGCACAACATCATCTGCTTTGTTATATCTTGGGCTCAAAAAGGTCGGAGCCAATATTGAATACTATATTCCGCATAGAATGATAGATGGTTATGGTTTATCATTAAGTGGAGTTGATATTCTTAAAGAGAATGGAACAGAATTAATAATCAGTGTAGATTGCGGGATAAATGCGATTGATGAAATTGAGCAAATAAATGATCTGGGAATGGATATTATTGTTACTGATCATCACAATCCGAAAGAAGAATTACCCAATGCAATTGCTATAATAAATCCTAAAATTAAAGATTGTGGTTACCCTTATGATATGCTTGCAGGCGTTGGAGTTGCATACAAACTTTTGGTTGCAGTATATTCCCAATTAGAAAAAAATACTGATGAACTTATAGATAAATATATAGATCTTGTTGCACTGGGAACTATTGCTGATATTGTTCCACTCACGGGAGAAAATAGAATTATAGCCAGTCTTGGACTAGATAGACTTGTAAAGAAATATAATATTGGTTTGAACGCACTTATAAAACTTGCCGGGCTTTCCCAAAAAGAGCTGAATTCAGCTGATATTGTATTTGGAATTGCACCGCGGATAAATGCTGCAGGTAGGATGGGTAGTGCAATGCGAGCTGTTGAACTCATGGTTTCTGTTGATGAAGAAGAAAGTGATGAACTGGCTCAAATAATTGAAAGGGAAAATTCTTTAAGGCAACAAATAGATCAGCGTACATTCCAAGAAGCGTGTGATATTATAGAAAAAAAATATAAGAATATGGATGAGACTCCGATCATTGTTGTTTCTTCTGATGATTGGCATCCAGGAGTCATAGGTATAGTTGCATCTAAACTTGTAGAAAAATATTACAGACCTTCAATAATGATAACTTTTAAAGAGGGAATAGGAAGCGGTTCCGGTAGAAGTATTGCCGGATTTAATTTATTTGATGCGCTTGTTTCTGTAGAAGGATATCTGGAAACTTTTGGCGGGCATAAATATGCTGCTGGATTGCAAATATTAGTTGAATATGTAGATCTATTGGAAAATGAATTGAAGAAATACGTTAAAGAGCACACAACAGAAGATCAATTTATTCCACCATTAAACATTGATACAAATTTGGAATTATTTGAGATTAATAATAACCTGCTAGAATGGTTAGAAAAATTTGCCCCATTTGGTCCGGGAAATATGCGTCCTACTTTTGTTACGGAGAATGTTATGGTTGTTGGCTTTCCATATAACGTAGGAAAGAATCATCTAAAATTAAAAGTGATAAAAGACGGTTGTGAACTAGATCTTATCGGATTTAATTTGGGAGACTACCTGCCGTTCCTAAAAAAAGGTTCAAATGTTGATATTGCATATTCTTTAGAATTTAATACATGGCAGGGAAGAACATCAATTCAGGGGAAACTAAAAGATCTGCGAATTTCCGATCAAGATAATTGGGATTATTAATAATGAATACTAGATGTGGCATTGGGCTTCTTATTATGCTTTTTTTATTTTTAAATGCCTGCTCAACTATCGACATAAATGCAAATAGAACACCAGAAAAATTTGAAATAATACAGAAGATCCAAACCGATTTCGTTCCTAAAAAATGCGTTTATTCTGCAATAAATAAAACCGCTTTTGTTTGGGAAAATGAAGCTGATATAATTCATATTTATAGCAATGGAAATAAAATTAATACAATTGGAGGACTCGGTTTTAATGCACAAAGTTTTAATAAATTAGCAGATATCACACTAGCACCAGACGGTAATCTTTTAGCGCTCGATAGCTTCCAAAAAAAAATAAAAAAATTTGATATTGATGGGAAACTCATAGTTGAGATAAACTTAAATGATTTTGTTGAACCTGCACTTTTTACAGTTGCAATCGATGAAACGTATTACATTTTTGATAATGCTTCAAAAGAGATAATTATCACGCGAACTCTTGATAGATCTAACTGGTACGCTTTCGGAAAATTTCAATTTGAGACTCCAACTAAAATGAGTTTAGGTAAAAATGAAATAACCGTTTATGATGATAAGCAACATTCTACCCTGATCTTCGGTGTTTTGGGTAGATTTCAAAATAAAGTAAGTGGCAATATCCAAATTGAAAAACAGCAGCAATATATCTTAAAAGATCACTTCATTTATCATACTAAAAGTGAAGGTAAATTTGCGATTTCTGCAAATAAATGGAATGATTTTTCAATTAAAGATA
>CAXCCM010000225.1:0-2719 GCA_963981005.1 uncultured bacterium
ACCATTAGACGCTGCTGGCCTAGCTTCAACATTCGATGTAAAAGTATATCCGGTTGGAGTTGGCAGAAAAGGAATGGTAGATTATCCATTTCAAACTGCATCGGGAACTCGTTATCAGAAAGTAAAAATTGAAATTGATATGGATTCACTTGATAAAATTGCCGAGATTACCGGAACTAAACACGCAAGACTTGCCACAAATACCGATGAATTAACATCTATCATGGAATATATTGATGAAATGGAAAGAACAGAATTGAAGATAAATGATTATTATATTTATCAAGAATTATTCTGGAGATATTTATTGGCAGCATTCATTTTGATGTTGTTAGAATTTACATTCAGAATTATAATTAGAAAGGAAATTCCTTGAGGGGGGAAAAATGAAAAAGATCTTTCTACCAATTTTACTAGTACTAATTTTTGTTAGTTTAACCGCTGTTGAATCTAAGATCACTTCTGTTACTGTTTATTCAGATCGTGCGCAGGTCACGCGTTCTGCAACAACCTATCTAACAAAAGGTGAATACAAAATACTATTTGATGAACTTCCACAAAGTATTGAGCAGAATAGCATTCAGGCTAATGGGAAGGGAAGCGCGATATTACGTGATGTAACTTTTAAAACTGAGCAATTCGCTCAAATCACTGATGAAAAAAGGAAATCTCTGAGTGACAAATTACAAGAACTTCAGGATAATAAAAATAAATTAAATGATAAAACAACACAAGCCAACGACTTGAAACAAGTTGTGCGTGATATTCTGGCAAAACTGACAAGCACTTCCGAAGAGACCGAAAATGTAGAGCTAGATCCGGAGAAATGGATAAAGATGGTTGAATTCTACCGTTCCAAACAAGAAGTATTAGATACAGAAATTAGAGAAACTGAGAAATCTTTAAGAAATTTAAATCTAGAGATGGATAAAGTTAGACGTGAAATCCGTGAACTTGGGCAGCAAGCCTACAAATATAAGAATATTGTAGAAGTTTTAGTTGATGTGCAAAAAGATGGGAATCTTACACTTGACCTTTCTTATATTGTTTATGGGCCTTCCTGGACACCAATTTATGATCTTAGAGTAGATTCTCAAGAAAAGAAAATGCACCTTACTTATAAGAGTAATATTTTTCAAACTACTGGCGAAGACTGGAATAATGTAGATCTTAAACTTTCTACAGCAAAACCAAATATCAGTGCACAGCCACCTGAACTTTCTCCTCATTATATTTCTATTTATCATCCGCAACGTGCCAGAAAGGAAAGGAAGATGGCAAAATCAAGACCTTCTTATAGTAATCAAATGTCTTTTGCTGTTGAGGGAATGTCTGTTGAAGAGAGCTTGGATGAATTGGAAGACATTGTTCATTCAGCATCAACCGTAGAATCTGGTGCTACTTCTGTTGTGTTTGATATTGATGGAAGCAACACTATAAAGAGTGATAACGAACCACATCTGGTTACTATCACGATTCAAGAATTCCCGGCAGGCTTCAGATATTCTACAATTCCAAAGCATTCACAATTTGCTTATCTTAAGGCAAAAGTTAAAAATGGATCTGACTATCCATTCCTACCCGGAGATACTAATGTCTTCTTAGATAATAACTTTGTAGCAAATTCATATATAAAAGCAGTTGCTCCCACAGAAGAATTCTGGACGTTTTTAGGTGTAGATGAAAGCATAAAAGTTGAATACAAATTTGTAAAAAATTTCGATGAAACGGGTGGACTTTTCGTTGAGAAGAATAAAAAGATCTTTGAATATCTAATAAAGATAACCAATAATAAAAAAACACAAGAAGAGATCGTTGTTTGGGATCAACTGCCAATTTCACAAAATGAAAATATTAAAGTAAAACTTATAGAGCCGGCTTACAAAGAGGATACAGACATTTTAAAGATCAATGAACACAAATATATTGAATGGTTTTTCCAACCAAAACCGGGTGAAGAGATAATTATACCATTTAAATATTCTGTTGAGTACCCTATCGACACACAGATAGAGGGACTTTAGGAAATTTTTTGGAGAGTAAATAGATGCATTGGGGAAATCCATACTTGTTGTTTTTAATATTGCTAGTACCAATATTGTTAATTCTTGTTGGAGTTGCTAATCATAATAGGAAGAAGAATTTTTCTAAATTCGCAGAAGTTAAATTCTATAATTTCTTTATGCAGCAATTTTCGGGATTTCACTGGTCACTTAAGAATTTCATATTTGTATTTGCCTTTCTTTTTATCATAATTGCTTTAGCAAGACCACGTTGGGATAAAGAAGTTCAAATCATTAAGAAAGAAGGCATCGATATTGTAGTAGCCATTGATGTTTCTAAAAGTATGGATGCAACTGACATTCAACCCAGCAGAATTAAAAGAGCAAAAGATCAGATTTCATTATTTATAGATCAATTAAAGGGTGATAGAATTGCAATTGTTGCATTTGCTGGAAAGAGCTTTGTGCAATGTCCGCTTACAAATGACTACGATGCCGCGAAGCTGTTCCTGAACTTACTTGATACAGAAACAGTTCCCAATTATGGAACAAATATTGGAGAAGCAATTTCTAACTCATTGGAACTTTTTGGTGAGAAAGAGAAACATAAAGTTATCATTGTGGTTAGTGATGGAGAAGACCTGGAAGAGAATGCAATAGAGATCGCAGAAGAAGCAGGTAAAAAAAATGCTATCATTTATGCACTTGGCATCGGT
>CAXCCM010000226.1:0-2673 GCA_963981005.1 uncultured bacterium
ATACATAAGTGGTATGCAAGCTTCTGTTTGAAGTCTCTTCATCGAACATGTTGGTAAAAGAAAACACCTGTGTTTTACCCTGGTATCTCCGATACGCACCGCTGTGTAGAATTCGATCTCTATCTATTGCAAACTCTGTTCGTATAAAGCAATTATCATCAGGCTTTAGCCTGAAAGAATCCTTATTTTTGCAGGCAAATTCGCTATAATGCTCACTTGAGCGAACTACGAATTCATTGAAGAGCTTTATAAATCTTTCTCTATCCATTATCTACTCCGGTATTTCATGAAATACGGTTCAAATCCTTCTTCCCTTTTTTTCTTTTCAAAATATGTTTCAATATGTCCGTCTTCCGCTTCTCTTGTAAACCCTTTTTTGTATTCAGACACAAAATCATCTCTTTCCATAAAATGTTCAACTATCCAAAAAGCATAATCTTCATGATCTGTAGCAATATCTACAATTCCATTTTTAGATAACAATTTATGCATAATATCAATAAAACTATGTTGAATTATCCTGCGGTGGAAATGTCTCTTCTTTGGCCATGGATCTGGATGTTGTAAATGTATTTTTTCTATAGAATTAGGTGGAATAAACTTAATGTTTTCTTCATCTAAGTATATTTTTGCAATTCTAACATTCTTAAAATCTTCTTTGAAGAGCTTACGGAATAGTGTTTTAACTCGTTTTTCTTTAAGGTCTATACCTATATAATTTATATGGGGATTTTGCTGAGCTGTTCTTAATAAGAATTCACCTCTTCCGCTTCCAATCTCTATATGAACCGGCTGATCATTCCCAAATATTTCATTGAAATCCAGCACTTTATTTTCTTCGACCTTAAGCTCGAAGAAATTCCTACTTTTTTCTAGTATTTCTTTATCTGTTAACATATTGGCGCTAAAAAAGTTGATGTGGTTTTTGTGTCAATGAAACTTGGGGATAAATACATAGATAATTATTTTCTGAATTTACTTCAAATTATTAAATTGACACATTAAACTTAATTAACTTATTTAAGCACAATTCTTAAGGAGACCCACAATGAAATTAAATTATTTAGTTTTTATAGTATTATTGATAATTGTAACAAACATATTTGGAAATTTAAATGCAGATGATGAAAAGATCTCAATTTTTATAGATTATGAATATGGGGATTTGAATTTCATAAAAGAAAAAATTACCTGTGTAAATTATGTTAGATATAAAAATGAGGCTGATGTATTTATTCTATTTACTAAACAATCTACCGGAAGCAACGGGAAGAAGATAACAATAGATTTTACCGGAATGAAGAGATTCATGGGAATTGATGAAACTCTAAGCTACGACTTAGATCCGGGCGCTACAGCAGAAGTTGAGAGAGCTAAGAGTTCTCATACAATAGAGTTAGGTTTAATTCGCTACCTTTCTAGAACTGATATAGCTGATAGATTAGAGGTAGTTTTACCAGTAGAAAAGGTAACAGATAATACTATAGACAAATGGAATAATTGGGTATTCAGGATTAGTTTAAGTGGCTTTCTAAGTGGTGAAGAAACCTCAAACTCACAAAATTTTTGGGGAAACATAAGATCAACAAGAATTACTGATAAGATGAAAGTTCAATTTAGGGTAAGTGGCAGTATAAATAGAGATAAGTTTGAATGGGGTGATGAGGTTTACAAAAGTTCTTCTGAAAGTAAAAGTTTTAATGCACATCTTGTAAAATCGTGGACTGACCACTTATCATATGGATTATGGACATATATATATTCTTCAAGTTTTAGCAATGTAGATCTTAGTTATGGGCTATATCCTGGTATTGAATACAATATCTATCCATACTCAGAAGCGAACAGAAAACAATTTCGCTTTCAATACCAATTGAATCCTAATCATGTTGATTATTTAGAAGAAACTATCTATGAGAAAAATTCCGAAAACCTGCTTAAACATTCATTTACATCAGAATTGGAATTTATTCAGACTTGGGGATCAATTGAATTCTCATTAACAGCTTCACAATATTTGATGATTGATAATAAACTAATGAATAATTTAGAAAAGAATAATTTAACTTTTGATAGTGATCTATCTTGGAGAGTTTATAAAGGATTATCTTTAAATCTTTGGGGATTTGTTTCTAGAATTCACGATCAATTATCTTTAGCTGCTGGAGATATTTCCACTGAAGACCTTCTCCTTAAAAGAAAAGAGCTGCAAACGCAATATACATATTTTTTATCTATTGGTATTAGTTATTCATTTGGTTCAATTTATAATAATATCGTGAATCCAAGATTCGGAGACTAATAGCAATATTTGCTTTTTCAAATGTATGAATAAGGGCAGATCAAATGATCTGCCCTTACACTTATAACTGCTTCTTTTTTTAAAGAAAAAGCTTAGTAAATTTATTTCAACAACAGCATCTTCCTATTTACTGTAGTATTCTCAGTCTCTAATTTATATAGATACACACCAGAAGCTTGATTTGATGCATCCCATTGGTAATTGTGTTCACCTGAATAAAATTGTTGTGATTCAATTAGTTGTCCCTTTATATTGTATATCGATAACTTACCAACTTCTTGCTCATTGATGTTAAATTTTATTGTTGTAAGTGGATTAAATGGATTTGGGTAATTGGATAAATTGAATTTTACATTCTCAATTTCATTTTC
>CAXCCM010000227.1:0-2646 GCA_963981005.1 uncultured bacterium
GAGGGCAGTTGTTTCGATCGTGTTAGTAGTATATACTTTGTCGATTTTGTTTAACTGGATCATAATTTAATTTCTCCTATTTTAATTTATTCATCTATTTTTTAATTTTAACTTTTGTTTGATGGATATGATCTTCCATATTGGTAATGATCACCTCTTCACCAGGCTCTAATCCTTTTTCAACTTCCACCCAATCAAAATTTGTTTCACCAATTACAACCGTTCTTAGATAAGCATCATCACCACTAACAACGAAGATATCCTGCCTGCCTGATCCGTTGATAAATGGTCCATTCTCCACTCTTATAATATCATTTTTAGAGGATGTTATTACAAAAACATCTACACGCAGGTTGGAACGCAAATGCTCATTGGTCTTATCATCAAGCTCTACAATAAAATTGATAATTCCATTCTCAATAGTCGGTTTAATATTGGAGATTAAACCTAATAAATCTATATCATTAATGCGTACTTTTACAGGATTTCCCACAATTAATTTGGGAGCATGAATATCAGAAATTTTTGATTCAACCTTGAATTTTTCCAGATCGGCGATACGAGCAATGATCTCACCTTGATTTACATTTTCACCAATATTATCTTTCACCCAGGTAATTACACCATTTCTTACAGATTTGGCTTCGGCTAGTTCCAGCCTTTTTTCCAATTCCAGAATATTATTTTCATGAATTGTAATGTTCAGATCCAACTCCATGAGATCAGCAACCAGAGATTTCTCCTGATTTGTTATCTTCTTCCCCTGTTGGATCTGTTCAAGTCTGGCGATCTTCAGATTCAGAATAGCCTGATCTAAGTTAACCTTTGCACCACCACCAAATTCATAGATATGCTCTTGGGCCTTAACCTGTGCTTCTAGTGCTTCAATCCTTAAGTGCATGATCTCATATTCTGCTTGCAGATCAATCAGCATTCTCTCCATATTCAAACTCAACTGGTTCTTGCGGTTGATCTTTAATTTATATTCATCCTGCAGTTTTTTATAATCGATAAGCGTAAATTCATTATTGAGTTTCAAAATTGGTTCACCCAACTCTATCTTATCACCTGCTTTATGATAGACGCTGTCTATAGAAGAGGTGAAAGGACTGGTAAGAACTTGCTCAAATTCTGGTACAACGATCCCCGATGCTGTTATTGTACCTTCGATAGCACCAACTTCTGCAATCGCAGTTTGAATTCTTGAGCGCTGAATGCTGGGATTTATAATTTTTTTGAAGATAATAAATATCATGACAAATGCTACTAATATCACTAAGTATTTAACTGTCTTTTTTATTTTTACTTTTCTGATATGTTCTTTTGATAACTCTTTATCCATTTTAACCTCTTTTTTTTGGATAAAGAAGCATATTGCATACCAAAAGACTATGTGCATATATTCTAGAGAGTTAGTTGAACTGACGTCTAATGTTTTATTGTTCGGTATTGAACAGTTTGTTCGAAATTAGAGATAAAAAAAACCTCTCACGATTGTGAGAGGTTTTAAAATTGTTTGTTGTCTCAGTTATTTTCTAGAGCATTGCGTCGATCTTACCTGCGATCTTATCTTTGCCAACAAGTCCGATTACTTGAGATTCAACCTTCCCACCTTTAAAGAAAAGCAGTGTAGGAATAGACATAACCTGATATTGTGCTGCGATTGAAGGGTTATCATCAATATTGAGTTTAACAACTTTAACCTTTCCTTCATAATCTGCTGCAACACTTTCTAGGGTTGGTGTTAAAGCTTTACAAGGACCACACCATGGTGCCCAGAGGTCGATCACAACCGGAATTTCCGATTTTAATACTTCTTGCTCAAATGTATCTACTGTTACTTCTAACATAAATTCTCCTATTCGATTACTGCCAAGATATCTGATCTTGAAATTATCAATAATTTTTTATCTTCAATATCTACTTCAGTTCCACCATATTTTGCATACAATATTTTATCACCGATTTTTACCAATTCCTGCAGATCTTCATCAGTTCCAACAGCGATGATCTCACCGATCTGTGGTTTCTCTTTGGCAGTATCAGGAATAATAATTCCACCAACATTCTTCTCTTCTTGCACTGCTACTTCGATAACTACACGGTCATCAAGTGGTTTTAATTTCATAATATCCTCCAACTATTTTTATATATTAAACTAATCTTTTATTCTAAATTAGCAAGCACCTTTTTAGAGTGCCAGCTTTTTGCGTCAATAAAAATATTAATTATCTTTAATACTCGATATAATATCGGAGATATTAATGATTTTCTGTTCACCTTTTGTAAGATCTTTAAGGATGATGCTATTCTGTTCAAGCTCATCTTCTCCCAATATCAAGGCGAAATTAGCACCTGTTTTATTAGCCATTTTCATCTGTGCGTTCATAGAAGTCTTATCTGGATCGAATTCTACTGAAATGCCACTGTTTCTTAGCTTCATGATAAGTTTAATGCCAGCTGATCTAGCCTTTTCACCAAGTGCTACAAGATATACTTTTGGAACCTGCTGCGTTCCAAAAGATAATCCTTCCTCTTCCATGGAGAGTAACAATCTCTCAAATCCACCTGCAAAACCTATACCCGGCATATTCTTCCCACCCAGCTGTTCTGCTAGAGTATCGTATCTACCACCACCGATAAGAG
>CAXCCM010000228.1:0-2638 GCA_963981005.1 uncultured bacterium
AATCGTATGAAAACCAGGTTCCATTTCGCCTGATATTAATGTATTGATTTTTTGACCCATCAAATTATAGATAGCTACTTCAACTATTCCATTTTCTGGAAGATCAAATTGAATCTCTGTTCGAGGGTTAAATGGATTTGGATAATTTTGATGTAAAGCAAATGATCCTGGGATCAATTTGAAATCAACTGAAGAAGATCTAGACACAGTTGAAACCATATTACCAACTACATCAGCAATAACAACTTTATCTATTTCTATGCTCGCTACATCAGATTTATTTCCAAGAAATTCTATAGGGAAATATAATAAAGCATCATCTGTTTTCTCGATGGATCCCCCAATAAGGTTAGCAATAACCACAGAAAGTGTACCTGGAGTTTTTTCTGAAGTTGTTACAATTACATTTTCTTGAACAAATGATAATTGTGGCGACTGTATCGAAATAAGAGTTGGATTATACTCAATTTCAAACTGTGCACCTCGTACCAAATTATCATAATCCACATTCAACCACAATTTTGATTGATTGTAATCACTCATAAGTTCTACAAAAGCAACACTATTAGGATCATATCCTGCTATGCGTGCTCCATCACTTCTTCCATACATAATGTCTACCATCATAACCACATCAGCAATATTGATTTCTTCATCCATATTTACATCGCAATTTCGAAACTGGTCATCTGAAGGAGCCGTTACTTCAAGAATGAAGTCAACAACAGAGAGTAAGTCAGACACATCGACATCACTATCAAAATCAGCATCACCGTTTGTATAGGGCACTGTACAAGATGTATTAGATGCTTTCGATTCTAAAACACCATACGAATCTGTATTCCATACTGCTTTCACATTGTAGCAGTATGTTTCATAGTTTGCATCAACACTAATAGTAGCAAATGTATCTACCGTAGTCGCAACTAATGCAGGTTCTTCTCCACTTACTTCATAAACCTTATATTCAACTAATTCATCATCTCTGCTGACATTATTGTTCAAAGGAGTGGGTATATTTATAACTTCATTCTCTATGTATGTGAAGTCGGTAGTATTTTCATATTCTGCTATTGTACTGACAGAACTACCACCTGACAATACTACCATCTGACGTTCGGATCGTCCTTCAGGTTCACCATCCAATGCTGCAATAGCACGTATCATAAAATTCCCAGGGAAACCTAAGTCACCCGTTTCTGTCCATTCGCCATCTCCAAAAGAAACAAAGCTATGACCATAAACATACCCATCCGAATCTCTAGCGATTCCTGGTCCATCACCAGTAGTAAATCTAAAGCCTAGTAGGAAACCACCTTCATCAAACGAGGTTACATCTGTTAAGTCATAATCAAGCCAAGCATCAAATTCTGTTACTTGCATCAACTCTTCACCCACATATAAAAGCTCTGGAGGATTAGTTTCACTGGTTCCATACACTCTAACTTCAACTGGATCTAATGTATAGCCAAAACCATCAATATCTGTGAAAAATATTCTAGCTGAAAGTAATTCTCCAGCAACATTCGGCGAAAAGTAAACGGCAAGTTCAATTTCAGCAGTTCCACCTGTAATAGATGTTTCATGAGTACCATCATCATATCCAAGTTCGAATATTTGCATTCCACCAGGTGTTCTCCATATGAGATCAACTTCATGATCACCTGGATAAGCAGCTAAACCACCTGGGTTTGGCATATCAGGTGCTAACGTGAAATCCAAAACAACTGGATCTGCTTGAGCAACGACATTAACTTCTGCTTCAGAAGTATAAAAACCGGCTCTACGTGCGGTAACATTTTGAGTCCCTGGAACTAAGTTCCATAATATGTAAGTACCATCAGTGCCAGTTGTATCACTAACACCACTGGCAGAAACAGCAACACTATCAATGGGATCACCATTAGGGTCAACAATTGTTCCTGAAATATCACCAAATAGATATAAAGGTGAATCTGTTATCGTTATTGCTTCACTTTCGTAATTAGGATCACCTTCATAGACAGCTGTAACACCTAATTCATAAGAAACTTCATTTGATAGTCCCAAAACGGTATATGTTGAATTTAAAACAACCTCAGAATTGACTTGTAAGCCATCTACATACACATTATACCCCAAGAAATCATATTCAGTTCTGGTCCTTGATGGTGTAAAAGTGTCATCTTTTTGGATGGTACAATAATCATAAGCACGTCCACCAGACATGGTAATATCTAATTGATAAGTACCATTCTGACTCCCGTAACCGTCAACTATTACATAATATATACCTGACTCTAATTCTATGCCTTCCAATAAAGATCTGAAGGCATCACCCGCAGCATTATTACATGCATCATCATTACAATCGACTACATTTCCATCTCCATCATATATATACAATTTTGTATCATACCCTGACTCACATATACTAAAGTCATACGTTCCACCTGAAGTAGAAAAAAGATATGCAACATCATTCGATAGTGAACCAGTATAAGGACATTCTTCATCATAATCATCTGTAAATTCTTCTGTATTTCTTGTATCAGTGAATGGAATTCCCGTAACGATAAATGGATTATCCATATTATCACCTTGGGTACCACCTCCGCCTCCGCCAGGTGGCATCCAACTTAAAATAATAAGTTCATCG
>CAXCCM010000229.1:0-2637 GCA_963981005.1 uncultured bacterium
GAATACAGAATAAGGATATTCTTAACGTTCTGCATAATCCTGATACTCTCAATATTCGCAACATTGATCTATTTACAAATGCTCGAGACAAAAACTTACCCGGAAACGCTTAAAACAAAAAGCGATATAGTAAAACCTTTTATTGATTATCACGGTGGAAATGCCAGCAATTACGGTTTGATAGATGGGTACTGGGTTTATTGTGATTCGCTGCGGGTGTTTAGGGTGGGAAAAAACTTCTTGACACATAATAAGGGAAAATAGATTGTGGGTTTAGTAGTAAAGAATAGATGTGAAAAAGTTCTGAAGTCAACAGAATTAAATAATTTTAGCATGGAAGCTTTTTGGTTGTCTGCCGTTAAATCGGGTTTGACTCATTCAACCGAAAAGCTTTTTTTATTACATAGGAGTCAACTATGAAAAGAGATAGCTTTATATTTTATCGAAGTTTTTATGAAGCTTTGATAGAATTAGAAGATAAAGAACAGTTAGTATTACATAATGCAATAGCTGATTTCTCACTAAACTTTAAAGAACCTAAATTGTTCGGAATCACGAAAACAATATTTACATTAATTAAACCAAATTTAGAGGCTAACAGAAAAAAGTATCTTAATGGGATTAAACCTAAAAATAAAAGCAAAACCGAAGCAAAACCGAAGCAAACTGAAAGCAAAACCGAAGGCAATGTAAATGTAGATGTAAATGATGATAAGGATTATAATGAAAATAAGGATAAGGAAACGTATAGAAAATTTAAACATCTCTCTATTTCTATTTTAGAATTCAATAAACTATCAGACAAACACGGTAAAGAAAAAGTAGATGATATTTTAGATGATATAGAAAACTTTAGAAACAACAAAAAATACACTTCATTATATCTTACGGCTAATAAGTGGTTAAAGAGAGAAGATAATAATGTTTCTGCCAATATTATATCGGCTAACGGTTAGATAAT
The DNA here is from genome assembly GCA_963981005.1 of uncultured bacterium. Classification (GTDB taxonomy): domain Bacteria; phylum Cloacimonadota; class Cloacimonadia; order Cloacimonadales; family TCS61; genus Tenebribacter. The sequence goes on from CAXCCM010000229.1 coordinate 962, forward strand.
GAAAAATCTTAATGCAGAATCCGGAGTTTTGTCAGCAATAATAAATGACCCTGAGAGAGGTTCTATAGCGTTTGATGAGTTAGAACCGGAAGACTTTTATAAATCACAAAACCAACAGATATTTAAAGCGTTGTTGAAGCTATATAATTCCAATAAAGAAATAGATGAAATAATTTTAATGGAAGAGATGGGTAATAACGGTGACACTAATATTTATATAAGCGAGATGAGCGACACTGTATTGTCGGCTGGAGGAATATCACACCACATTGCTATAATAAAAGAGAAATCTAAATTACGTAAAATTAACAGAATAAGTTATGAAACACAACAGATGATTAAATCCGGTTCGTCAAAAGAAATTATAAATAAAATTCAAAAAGATTTAAACAATATAGACGAAACTGAAAAAGACCGTGCGTATGTAAATCCGATAGATGCAAATTTAAGAACTCTCAAGATGATTGAAACAAGTTATCACGAATTCAAGAGTGGGAAGAAAACAATATTGCAATCCGATATCCAAGATTTAGATGATATTGTAGAACTAAAAGCCGGGAAGTTTATTGTTATTAAAGCTGCAACTTCGGTTGGTAAAAGTGTGTTGGGTGCTCAAATATTCTTTACAAATATTGCATATAGAGGCAAGATAGGTTTGTTTGTGTCGGCTGAGATGTTAGAAGAAGAATTATTAAGCAGAGAGTATGCAAGACAATCCGGGATACCAAATTGGAAAATACAAAAAGGGAAACTTGAAGAAAAAGATTTAATGACAATAAATGAACGTGCATCAATGATGTCTGAAAAGAAATTCAGGATATTTGCAAGATCTGCCTCGATTCAAGATATTAGGAGCAAAATTAATGATGTGGTTCGGGAATATGGGAAAATAGATTTTGTTTTAATAGATTATGTTCAGCGTATGAAGACAGAAAAAGCCGACACGAGAGCTCGTGAATTGGCTGCACTTTCAAGTGGGTATAAAGATTTAGCAACAGAATATCGTTGTGTAATTGCAGCATTATCACAAGTGAATAATGAGGGTACAGCAAGAGAAAGCGGAGATATAGAAAATGATGCAGATGTTGTAATATATTTATCCAGACCTTTCCACGAAAAGAAGAAAAACACAAAACTACAACAGTATTCAATGGCTAACGGTACAATAAAATATCCAAAAGAAGAGGATTCTTTTGCGAGAATAGAAAAGAATCGCAATGGCAAGACAGGAGCTATAGATTTAATATTTATTGGCGATGAACAGCGGTTCAAAAGTATATATGGAGATTAAAATGAAAGGTTTAAAAATAGAAAGATGCAGTAAATGTGGACACCTCCAAAGGATAGTTGAAGTAAACAATTTATTATACACAGAGAGATGTGAGTTTTGCGGAACGGTTTTGATTGAAGGCAAGATAGAACAGAAATCTATTTACGCTGAATATTTAAAATCTGATCACTGGAAAACGACAAGAAGGTTGGCACTTGAACACTACGGAAATAAATGTGATGAATGCGGAACAACGGAAAAATTAGAAGTTCATCATAAAACTTACAAAAATATTGGCAAAGAGAATTTGTCAGACCTCAGAATTTTATGTCGTAAACATCATGAAGAAGTTAAGGACACACAATGACACCTAAAGACAAACAAACTCTTATGATAACGCTGAATC
>CAXCCM010000230.1:0-2625 GCA_963981005.1 uncultured bacterium
CATATGATCAACCTTACCTGCAATTGCCGCTTCGTTAAGCACTTTTGTTGTTTCCTGGAACGAGGCCGCGGACAGAAAACTACTAGTACCTAAACTAGCTCGGGTGATTCCTTGTAGTAACGGACTTACCGTAGCTGGAACAGCATCTCTGGCTTCTACCAATTTTTTATCTTTACGCTTCAGGTTAGAGTTTTCTTCCCTTAACCTTCTGGCACTGATAATCATTCCTTTCTTAAGATTTGGTGAATCGTTTTCTTCGATGACTACTTTCTTATCGTAGATCCAGTTATTTTCTTCAATAACTTTGAACTTATCAACTGCATCATTCTCAAGGAATCTGGTATCTCCAGGCTTCACTATGGTCACCTTCTGCATCATTTGTCGAGTGATAACTTCAATGTGTTTGTCATTGATTTTCACACCTTGCAAACGATAAACTTCTTGGATTCCATTCAATATATATTGCTGTACTGCAAACGGTCCTTTTATTTTCAATATATCAGCTGGTGTAATTGCACCATCTGACAATGCATTTCCTGCTTTGATAAAGTCATTTTCCTGAACCAGGATATGTTTTGACAAAGGAACAAGATATTTCTTTACATCGCCTTGTTTTGAGGCAATAATGATCTCTCTATTTCCTCTTTTAACTCCACCAAAAGATACAACACCATCAATCTCAGAAATAACAGCAGGATTTGAAGGATTACGTGCTTCAAAAAGCTCGGTTACCCTTGGCAAACCACCTGTAATATCTCGAGTTCGACTAGTCGATCTTGGAATTTTTATCAAGGTTGTTCCCTTTGTGACTTTAATGTCATCCTGAATCATAATGTGACCTCCAACAGGTGCATTATAATCTTTTAATACATTTCCATCTTTATCTTCGATAATAATGGAAGGAATTTTTGTTTTATCTTTTGTTTCAATAAGCACCTTCTCTTTGTGACCGGTTTGCTCATCTGCTTCTTCTCTAAATGTAATATTCTCAATAATGTGCTTGAACTTAATTGTACCATCAAATTCTGAAATAATCAGCGCATTATACGGATCCCAACTACATATTTTGAGTCCTTTTTCAACTTTATCACCATCTTTCACTTCCAAAATAGCTCCATAAGGAACATTATGAGTAAATACAATGACATTTAATTTTGTGTCTAATATTCTGATTTCACCAGAACGACTCACAACTATATTACGTTCTTGTCCGTCAACTTCATACTGAACACTACGTATTCCAGAGAACTCCAGTTTTCCATCTACTTTTGCATTAATCTGACTTTCAGATGCAATTTTAGATGCTGTTCCTCCAACGTGGAAAGTACGAAGCGTAAGCTGTGTTCCAGGTTCACCAATTGATTGAGCAGCAATAACTCCAACAGCTTCTCCGCGCTGAATCATGCGACCAGTTGCCAGGTTACGTCCATAACACTTCTCACAAACTCCACTTCGAGCTTCACATGTAAGTACTGAACGAATTTCAACACTTTCAATTGGGCTCTCTGTTATTATAATTGAAATCTCTTCTGTTATTTCATTCCCTGCAGTAATAATTTTATCTCCTGTAATAGGATGGTAAATATCATGTAAGGCAACACGTCCAAGTATTCTTTCCAATAAAGTTTCAACAATTTCTTCATTGTCTTTAAGGGCAGAAATATTCAATCCTCTTAAAGTACCACAATCATCTTCACGTATAACTACATCTTGAGATACATCATGAAGTCGTCTAGTTAAATAACCAGCATCCGGAGTTTTCAGGGCAGTATCAGCAAGACCTTTACGAGCACCGTGAGTAGAGATGAAATACTCAAGAACTGACAATCCTTCTTTAAAGTTAGAAAGAATTGGGTTTTCAATAATTTCACCTGCACCACCACCAGAAACGTGTTTACGTGGTTTAGCCATCAATCCCCTCATTCCACCAAGCTGTCTAATCTGTTCTTTAGAACCTCTGGCACCAGAATCAAGCATCATGAAAATCGGATTAAACCCATCTCTATCTGTTGCTAAGTGTCTTAAAAGATGTTTGGTGACACTATTTGTAATTCTAGTCCAGATATCGATAACCTGATTGTATCTTTCATTGTTGGTGATAAAACCATTCAAATAGTTATCGGTAATTTCATCAACTTCGGCCTGAGCACTTAAAATAAGTTCGTCCTTTTCAACAGGAACAGGTATGTCCTTCAGGTTAAAGGAAAGTCCGCCAATAAATGAGTAATGGAAACCCATATCTTTAATATCATCGAGGAATTTGGCTGTTTTTTCATAACCAGTTCTCCTGATAATATCTCCAATAATATCTCGTAAAGCTTTCTTCGTTAAAAGCTCATTCAAGAATCCCATTTCCTTTGGAACGTGTTGATTCAGAATAATCCGACCAATAGTGGTTTCAATTATTTCTTTCTTAAGGCTTCCATCATCCTGCATATTCTCGACTGAAATCTTTACATATGCATGCAGATCGGCCTTATTATGATTATGGGCAATTAAAGCATCTTCGAATGAATAGAAAACACTTCCTTCACCAATAATAGGCTCTTCTTTAGTCGATCTTTTACCTTTTGTCAGATAATAAAGACCTAAAACCATATCCTGAGATGGAACTACAATTGGAGA
>CAXCCM010000231.1:0-2603 GCA_963981005.1 uncultured bacterium
ACTGGTATTACAACTCTCTTTTCTGCCTGTTCCATAATTCCAATATCTACAGGAATTCTTGGCATTAATGCATATTCGGAAGAGATGTCGGTTGTTAGTCCATCTTCGTTCCAACGTATATCGATCTTTTCTAGAATTTCTGCAACTTTTGGCAAATAAGCTTTATAGGCATCTAGAATTGTTTCGATCTTCCACATAAACATACCGCTATTCCAAAAGAAATTACCCGACTCAATAAATTGCTCAGCAGTTTCCAGATTTGGTTTTTCTTTAAACTGAATCACCGAGAATTTGTTATCATCAATTTCTTTACCGGCTTCTATATAACCATAACCTGTTGCAGGATAATTTGGTTTTATTCCAAATGTGACCAGATTATCTTCCTGTGCAGAACTCTCTCCCATATCCAGAGAAGCCAGGAAATCGTCGTTTAATGCAATCAAATGGTCAGCCGGCAATACTATCATTTTTTCTTTTTTATCGTACTTACGGGCAAGGTATTGAGCACTGAGAGCAATGCAAGGTGCTGTATTCATTCCAAATGGTTCAATGATTATATTTTCCTTTGGTAGACATGGTAAATGTTTACTGATAAGTTCAGCCTGAGAACCTGCAGTAACAATATATATATCTTCTACTTTAATTTTTGGTCGTAGACGTTTAACTGTCATTTGAATCATAGAATCGTCAGAAATAATATTTAGAAATTGTTTCGGATTTGTTTTCCTACTTAGCGGCCAGAAACGAGTTCCAATACCACCCGCCATGATAAGCACAATCATAATGTCCTCCAAAGAATAATATAATCTATATTTTTAATTTTAGTTTATTTATTATTTCGCGTGTCGAAAATGTTTGTGCTCTCCGGCAGAGTCAATTCAAAAATGTTTTCCGGTAAGCCTTCATTAATCTTAATATTGTAAAATTTGTAGATAATAAAATTTCCATTTTCATCAACTATATTAAACTCGGTTACGAGTTTATTTGAGATCGTAATTATAATGTTTTCCTCTTGAGGTGTTTTTAATTTTATCTTGATCGTATCATCAAATTTATCTATAATCTCTTTTTCTGAAATATCCCAATAATGAGAGATGAGTTTATCGGGTCTTAATTCAATATCAAATTCATCGGAAATCATCGCCTGGTCTGCGATTGGGTCATACATCGTCATATATTCTTCATTAATAAGAAGCTTCTGCCCATCCGGTTGTGAATAATCCATCAATAAATTTTCTTTATCGTAATAAAGTTTACCTTCTGAAATCTTATCTATATTAATCTCTGCCCAATAATTTTCTTGTATGAATTTAGCCTCATAAGTATATACCGTAGAATAAGTTATAAGAATATTTTCATATGTATTTTCCAACGTGTTATCTGTAGCTATTAATAATGTTGGAAGAAGAAGAAACAGTAATAATTTATTCAGGTATGTAACCATAGATCTTAAGATCCTCCTCACTTGCGAGTACATCTCTTGATTTGCTTCCAACATGCGGACCTACAATTCCTGCCTGTTCCATCATATCGATAAGTCTTCCTGCTCGTGCATATCCAATTTTAAAATGTCTTTGAAGCATAGATACGGATGCTGAACCGGCAGAGACAATAGCAGCTGCTGCTTCCGGGAAAAGTTCATCATCATATTCAAAATTTCCCTGGAAAATATCTTCATCTTTTATAATTTTTATTTGTTGTTCCGGTTTAGGTTGAGTAAGCAAATATTTTGTTATATCCAAAATCTCAGAGGGCTCAATATAAGCTCCATGAATCCTTTGAAGACCTCCAACTCCCGTAGAACTATAAAGGCTGTCACCGTTTCCCAATAATTTATCAGCTCCATTTGCATCAAGAATTACTCTTGAATCTATTTTAGTTGGAACTTTAAATGCTATTCGGGAAGGTATATTAGCTTTTATGATTCCCGTTAAAACTTGCGTAGAAGGTCTTTGTGTTGCGAGTATAAGATGAATTCCAATTGCTCTGGCCATTTGTGCAAGTCTTGTAATAAGCCTTTCTACATCTTTACCAATTGTCATGATCAAGTCGGCAAGTTCATCTACAATAATGACAATGTAAGGAATTGCATTATCAATCAGATCAGCTTCCTCAGTAGTCTTGCATTTCTTCCTTAATTCATTAACTTGATCATTATAAGTGTTTATATTTTTGACCTTGTGTTTTTGTAAAAGCTCGTAGCGGCGTTCCATCTCGGTAACACTCCACTGCAAAACTCTAAGTGCATCTTCGTTATCTGTTACTACTTCCTGAATCAGATGCGGAATTCCTTCATAAATCGATAGCTCAATTCTCTTTGGATCGATCATGATGAATCTGAGATCTTCGGGTTTCATTCGGAAGAGAATGCTGTTTATAATTGTGTTTATACACACACTTTTACCAGTACCAGTTGCGCCTGCAATAAGTAAATGCGGCATCGATGCCAAGTCAGCAATAATAGGATTTCCAGAGATATCCTTTCCAAGACCAATTGCAATACTCCCTTTAAAGTTGCTCATTTCTTTAGATTCAAGAACATCTTTTAAATATATAGTATCTCTTGTAATGTTTGGAATTTCAATACCTACAAGTCCGCGACC
>CAXCCM010000232.1:0-2589 GCA_963981005.1 uncultured bacterium
GGCAAATGGCTCCGACTACACTTCCCGGTATGAAAACTTCTACCTCACCCTATGGTAGAGATGAAAAAGATATTGGATATCCAATACAAGCTTGTGAATTAATTAATTCTTTAAGAGCTCCGTATTTTATTGAAAGGGTTTCTCTACTTTCACCTCAAGATATTCTAAAAGCAAAAAAAGTAGTGAAAAAAGCACTTCAATTTAATAAAGAAGAAAGGGGATTTACATTTGTAGAGTTTGTTTCTACATGCCCAACAAACTGGGGTTTATCTCCTGTTGATGCTTTGGCTTGGGCTAAAGAAAATATGCTTCCTTTCTTCCCAATTGGAAACCTTCGAGATCGTTCGATAGAAGGAGAGAAATAATGAAAACTGAAATTATTAGCTCCGGATTTGGTGGACAGGGTGCTCTTACTATTGGTAAATTTTTAGCAAAAGCTGGAATGGGTGAAGGGCTTAATGTTTCTTGGCTTCCTTCATACGGACCTGAAATGCGTGGTGGAACCGCAAATGTTTCTGCTGTAATCTCGGATAGGCCAATAGCCTCACCACTTGTATCTTATCCAGATATTCTTATTGCACTGAATCAACCTTCAATAGATAAATTCGGTCCGAATATTAGAGAAAACGGTTTACTTATTACTAATTCAGATATGTGTCCTCACGGAACAAATCGTGAAGATATAACCGTTATTGAAGCACCTATGAATCAGATAGCCAAAGAAATTGGAAGTATGATGGTTCTTAATATGGTGGCAATTGGCATAGTAATTGGAAAAACAGGAATTGTTAAATATGAAACACTTGAAGCTGATCTTTCCGGTTTCCTTAAGAAAAAGAAGCCTGAACTTTTAGAGGCTAATCTTAAAGCCATAAAAAAGGGAATTGAGATTGGGAAAAAATAAAATTACTGATTTGTTATGTAACTTATAAAAAGTGGTTCAAATAAAACCCGGCAGAAATGTCGGGTTTTTGTACATAAATTAAAATTAATTTGACATTATAAATATATGTTAAAGTTATAAAACATATATAAATATTTAGGAGGAAACATGAAAATAGGAAAATTAGCAATTGTAGGGTTATTCGTAATTATGATCATTCTTGCTGGTTGTGCATCCACAACTAGAACAGTCGAGCGAGTATCAGCAGAAGAAGTTTCGGATCAAAGTGGTAATTGGAATGATACCGATTCTCGCCTTGTTGCAGAGCAAATGATAAAAGATCTTATGTACAGGCCATGGATACAGGATTTCGCCTTAGAAGAAGATAGAAAACCTGTCGTAGTAGTGGGAACTATTAGAAATTTCAGCTCAGAACATATTCAGGCAGATATTTTCATTAAAGATATAGAAAGAGAGCTTATTAACAGCGGGAAAGTAAAATTTGTTGCTGGTATAAAAGAGCGAGATGATGTTCGAGAAGAGAGAATGGAACAACAATCATATGCGAGTGATGAAACAGCTAAAAGATTAGCAGCCGAATCTGGAGCTGATTTTATGCTTCAAGGTGGTATAAAGTCTAATACTGATGCTAGTGGTGGAAAGGCAGTAAAATTTTACCAAGTTGATCTTGAACTTATAAATGTAGAGTCAAACGAAAAGGTTTGGATCGGATCGAAAGAGATTAAGAAATACGTTAAGAAAAACAAAGTTAAGTGGTAGGCTGTAATGAACAAAATCCTTAGAGTATCTCTGACTTTAATAGTATTATTTACCTTAAGTTGTGCAAGTACTAAAAGTTCGAAGTCACAATTTGTAGGGATCAACGAAAAACTGATTTCTCATGATTATCAAGGTGCACTCAATCAAATAGAATCTGCTAAAGAAAAGTTCTATAAAAAGAAAGAAAAAGCTCTTTATTATGTGGATGCAGGAATGCTTCATCACTATAATGGCAATTATGAGCAGAGTAATGTATTACTTTCCAAAGCAGAAATAGCTTTTGATGAACTTTATACAAAAAGTATTGGTCGTGGTGCAGCTTCAATGCTCTTAAATGATAACGTTCTAGAATACTCGGGAGAGGATTATGAGGATATTTATCTCAATGTGTTTAAAGCACTTAATTATGTTGAGTTAGATAAATTTGATGATGCCTTTGTTGAGATCAGAAAGATAAATGAGAAACTTTCTTTGCTTGAACAAAAGCACAAAAAGATGGCAAAACAGTTCAATTCATCTAAAGATAAAAAGAAGAACTTTGAAGCAGGTAAAAATAAGTTTCATAACTCTGCACTTGGAAGATATTTAAGTATGTTGCTATACAGGGCAGAGGGTAAGATGGATGATGCCAGGATCGATAAAGAAAAAATTGATGAAGCATGGCAGTTGCAATCACATATTTATAATTTTAGCAAACCATCATTAAGCAGCTACCTGAACAGATCTAACAAAGCTAAAATCAATGTGATATCTTTCACAGGTCGTGCTCCCGATAAAAAAGCAAACACACTTTATATTCACACGGAAAAGGATCTGATCGTAATTGGCACAACTAAAGAGAATCCCCATGGTAAGCAGAACTTAGAGACTCTGGATCTCATTAATTGGAGTGATGTAAAGAAAGGTTATCACTTTAAATTTCAACT
>CAXCCM010000233.1:0-2574 GCA_963981005.1 uncultured bacterium
AAAAAAGTAGCAATAACCGAGGAAGACAAGAAAGAGATCGAAACAATAAATGACGAATATTCAAAACAGGCTATGAGAGTTATTGCCATTGCCTTTAGAAAATTGGAAGCTGACGAGAAGGATTATGTATTGGAAGACATTGAAAAGGATGTTGTGTTTTTAGGTCTCATAGCCATGACCGATCCCCCAAAAGAAGGAGTAAAAGAAGCAATAGATAAAGCTCATGAAGCTCATATTAGAACATATATTATGACTGGAGATCATGCAGTTACAGCACAAGCAATTGGTAAAGAGATAAATCTATCTGCTGTAGATGCTGACGTTCCAGTAATTACAGGTAAAGAATTTGTTGATCTAACTGATGATGAACTGAATAAGATCATGGATAAGAATGATTCGCTAATTTTCAGTAGAGTGTCACCAGAAGATAAATTACACATTGTAAAACTACTTAAGAAACAGGATAAGATAGTTGCTGTTACAGGTGATGGAGTAAATGATGCACCAGCTCTTAAGAGTGCTCATATTGGCGTTGCAATGGGGCAGATGGGAACGGATGTATCCAAACAGGCAGCGGAGTTAGTATTACTTGATGACAGCTTTCCCACATTAGTTAGTGCAATTAAGGAAGGCAGGATAATCTATAATAATCTTAAGAAAACTGTGTTAGCATCACTTACAAGTAATGGTGCAGAATTAGCAGTTGTTCTGCTTGGTTTATTGGGTGTAATGCTATTTAAATGGCCAATCCCGATCTTGGCAATACAGATTTTGGCAATTGATCTATTTGCAGAAATATTACCATTAACGGCGCTAACCTTTGATCCTGGATCAAAAGAGCTGATGACATCTCCACCTCGTGGCCGTAAGGAGCATATTGTAAATAAAAGATCATCTGCAGAGATAATCTTTTTGGGTTTTTTGATGGGTTTATTGGCATTCTTGAATTTTGGGTTTTTTATTAAACGAATGGGTATAGTTCTTACTGCAGATCATATATTATATGCAAGGGCTACAACGGTTTGTTATACAACAATTGCTTTCACGCAATTTGTTAATATCCTCTCCAGACGTTATGAATTGAAATCGATATTCTCTAGGAATTTCTTCAGTAATCCTAAAATGCTATATTCAATTCTCTTCTCAATATCAATTTGCCTTGTGGCAATATATTTACCGGGTATTAATGATTTTTTGGCTTTTGCTCCATTACAAATAAGTGATTGGATCACAATAATGGCAGCTTCAGCAATATTCTTATTAGCTCATGAGTTTTTAAAAGTATATAAGAAAGCAAGATATTTAAGGTAAAAATAAATTAAAATTATCATGACATAAAAACTTGATAACAAATACTTGAAAAAAAATGGAGTATAAAAATGGATTTAAAAGAAATGTCAAAGGAACAACTGATAGGAATGTTGGATGATTTTGCCAAGAACTGGTTAGCCCATGATGGTCTTTGGTTTCAACAGGTTGAAAAGAATTATGGTCTTGAAAAAGCAATTGAATTAGATACAGAAGCATGGAGAATATTTACTAGGATTGAAGCGAAGCGAATAAAGGCACGTCATAATATCCCTGAAAATAGTGGTTTAGAAGGATTGAAAAAAGCCCTATCTTTTAGACTCTATAGTAGATTAAATATACAGAGTATTTCAGAAGAGACTGAGAATTCTTTTGTTTTTAATATGGATAGATGTAGAGTGCAATATGCTCGAACACAAAAAGGACTTCCAGATTTTCCATGTAAAAGCGTAGGAATTGTTGAGTACAGTGAGTTTGCTAAAACTATTGATCCAAGAATAAAAACTACTTGTATTGCTTGCCCTCCGGATTCCCACCCAAAAGAATTTTATTGTTCTTGGAAATTTGAAATTTGAACATTATTGGAATTAAATAAAAATAAAGGTGAAGAAAATTTTACTACTTCACCTTTTTATGTAATTTTAAGAGTCTGAAGTTAGTTTTCTTGAGACTTTACACTTTAGTTTAGTATTAGTGATTGTTTCGTTCGTAAATACTGAATTCATTTATAATAAATCTGAAAATCAGTAAAAAACTATCTCCTTACTTTCATCTTCTTTATAACTTGGTTCTGCTCTATTGCGCAATCTTCCTCAATACTTCCAGATATTCACTCCAAACCTTTTCAACAATTTCTCCAGCTGATTCAAGCTCAGTTATCATTGATGAAACTTGCCCAATTTCTAGTTCACCTTCTCGTAAGTCTCCATCGAACATTCCTTTTTTGGCTCTGGCGTTTCCCAGAAGCTCATTGAGCTCATTTTTGGAAGCACCAGTGGACTCATGCTTATAAACTTCAAAAGCAAATTCGTTACTTAGAAGTCGGACTGGAGCCAATTTTTTTAACATCAAAAGTGTCTCACCTTCTTTGGCTTCGAATATCTTTTGCTTAAAATTATCATGAGCGGAAGATTCTTGGCAAGCTGCAAAAATTGAACCGATCTGAACCGCATCTGCTCCCAGGGCAAAAGCTGCAGCCATTGCCTTACCGCTGCCAATTCCACCAGCAGCAATTACCGGAATACTAACTTCTTGCGTAATCTTTGG
>CAXCCM010000234.1:0-2571 GCA_963981005.1 uncultured bacterium
TCAGAAGAAGGAGCTATATCGAAAATTGATTCACATAAGTTTGATATTACTGCCCCTCTCTTACTATTTCATTTTCCATTATAACAGGAAATTGATGTTTCTTGTTTTGGTGCCACTTACGGTTCTTGCACTTATTATTGATGTGGTTCGTCTTGAGCATAAAACATCTAAACGAGTTTTCTTAAATTTGGTTGGAATTCTTCTTCGCAAGCATGAAATAGATAACTTTACCGGAGCTACTTATATGATGATCTCAGCTTTATTATGTATTGCTTTTTTCCCTGCTGAGATTGCAGTCGCCTCACTTGCTTTTCTGGCAATTGGAGATACACTGGCGGCACTTGTTGGAATTCCATATGGTAAAAGAAAAATATTAAATACTGCAAAAAGTTTAGAAGGAAGCTTGGCTTGTTTTACAGGATGCTTTATTTTTGGGATTCTTTTTTTAAATCCGGTTGTTGCATTTCTAGGAGCTGTTATTGCAACTATTGCAGAATTTTCCAGAATTCCAGTTGACGATAATTTAAAGATCCCGATAGCATCCGGATTGGCAATGAGCTTTATAAATATATTTTTTTAAAATAGAGGATGAGAGAATGAAATTATCTTTTGTGATACCAGTTTTTAACGAACAAGATAGTCTGAAACAATTGTATTCTGAAATTATTGAGAATGTAACGAAGTACGAATATGAAATTATTTTTGTTGATGATGGAAGTACAGACGACAGTTATACGATCTTACAAATAATAGCTTCTGAAGATGATAATGTGAAGTTAATAAAATTAAGAAAAAATTTTGGAAAATCTGCAGGGTTAAATGTTGGATTTGATGCAGCTGAAGGAGATATTGTTTTTACAATGGATGCTGATCTTCAGGATGATCCGAAAGAGATACCAGAGTTTATTAACAAATTAGAAGAAGGTTATGATATGGTTACGGGTTGGAAGGTAAAGCGTCGTGATCCGATCTCTAAAACTTGGCCCTCCAAACTATTTAACAAAGTAACTTCCAACACATTTAATTTAAAATTACGTGACTACAATTGTGGATTTAAGGGTTACAGAAAAGAGGTTATAAACGAGTTAGATATTTATGGTGAAATGCATCGTTATATTCCGGCATTGGCAAGCTCATTAGGGTTTGAAATAGCAGAAATTCCTGTTCATCATCGCAAAAGAGAATTTGGAAAAACCAAGTATGGATCGGAGCGATATTTACGTGGATTCCTTGATCTGCTCACAGTAAAATTAGTAACCGCATATATTCATAGTCCGCTCTATTTATTTGGAAGAGTTGGGTTTGGATTCGGGATAATTGGTTTTGTTATTGCACTTTATCTATCTGTAATGAAACTGGGATTTGGGCAGCCACTATATAACAGGCCGCTTTTATATTTGGCAACTCTGTTAATGATTATCGGTCTGCAATTCTTTTCAATTGGACTTTTGGGAGAGTTGATTGTAAATCGTAATAGAGAAGGAAATAAGAAAAACAATATCTCAATTGCTGAAAAAATAAATTTCTAGATCAATTTGGAAACTAATATGAAAAGCCATTTAAATGAATTTGTGCAGATCATGAAAAATGAAGGTTTAGAAGACCTGATCATTCAATCATTTTCCAATTCATACTACAAAATTCTTGAGGGTGCAACTGGTAAACTCACCGAATCTGAGATTGAACCACCAGCAAATAAAAACCTTACAAATTATCATGATCTAAAACCTGCAGAAAATTCCCAATTAGAAAAACTTGTCGTTATAAAACTTAATGGTGGGCTTGGGACCAGTATGGGACTTAAGAAAGCTAAAACTCTTCTTAAAATTAAGGGTGAAAATAATTTTTTAGATGTTATTGCTCAACAAATTCTTCACCTGAGAAGGGAGTCTAGCAAAGATATCCCACTAATATTGATGCACAGTTTTAATACCCAGAAAGATTCACTTTCCTACTTAGAACAATATAAGGATTTAGCTATTCCCCACATCCCACTAGACTTTTTACAAAATAAATTCCCCAAGATAAAATTGAGTGACCTGTCTCCATTAAAAAACGCAAACGACAACCTTAATTGGAATCCTCCAGGGCATGGTGAGATATATACTGCTCTTGCAATTTCCGGAGTTTTAGATAATCTGATCTCAAATGGATTTGAATATGCATTTATTTCTAATTCTGATAATCTTGGTGCAGTGATAGATGAGAAGATATTAGCTTATTTTGCTGAGGGGAAAATACCCTTTATGATGGAGGTTTGCAAGCGAACCGAAATGGATAAAAAGGGTGGGCATTTAGCACAAAGTAAAAAGGGACAACTTATGCTAAGGGAAACTGCTCAATGTCCAGACAATGAAGTCGAGTTTTTTCAGGATATTAATAGATATTCATACTTCAATACAAATAATTTGTGGGTAAATTTGAAAGCGCTGAAGCAGAGGCTTTACGAAAATAGATATTTGCTCCCTCTTACAATGATATTGAATAAAAAGGAAGTTGATGGAGAACAAGTTTATCATGTTGAATCAGCAATGGGTGCAGCTATTAGTGTATTCAAGAATTCTCGAGCAA
>CAXCCM010000235.1:0-2570 GCA_963981005.1 uncultured bacterium
TTACACATAATACATCAAACAGTTACATTGGGTTTAATTTGGTTTGGGATGATGGGTCTGGTAGAAACATCGATCTTGATATCGATTATTATGATTCAGGATATAGCTCTGTAACAGGATATGAATATTCATTTACTGAGAGCTCTCGTGGTACCGAGAGCAGGCAAACAGATACTAACGCTACTCAAACTGCAGGTACATACTATGTAAGGATTACAAACAACTCTAGTTCTTCTCAATTTTTCCACTTATATGAATTATATGGTGATGGAAGATCGGAATTTCCTAGCGGAATTGCTGATCCGTTTTACACTTGTGGAAGTCCAGCAGAAGCCGATAATGTTTTTGCTGTAGGATCATGGAATACAAGGGAAGATTGGACATGTAGTGATGGAAGTAATTATTGGTATGGTTTAGATGCTTTTCCTGAAGATGAAATTTCAAGTTTTTCAAATCGTGGACCACGAATTGATGGAGTTCAAAAACCTCAAATTACTGCTCCAGGGGCAATAATAATTTCCTTAAGAGATACAGATGTTTATTCATCATATAGTACGAGTTGGATAGATAATGATGGAGCAGGACTTGGAGGTTCACCATATAATGATGATAATTACTATATAATGCAAGGAACAAGTATGTCTTGTCCGATGGTTGCTGGAGCTGCAGCACTAATATTAGATAGATATCCAACAGTCTCTCCGCAAGATATTTATGATGCTCTAATGAATAACGCAGTAACCGATGTATACACGGGTGGAGTTCCAAATAGTACATGGGGATATGGCAAATTAGATATATTAGCTGCAATCAATGATGATTCTGCATTACCAGTCACCCTTTCATCTTTCACTGCTGCTTATATTAATGAATCACCGATTATTAATTGGGTTACACAAACAGAAACTGATAATGTTGGTTGGAATATTTATCGTTCACTTTCCAATGATATAGAGCAATCATTTACACTCAACTCCGAAACTATTTTAGGAAACGGCACAACCACTCAACCTTCATTCTATTCCTATACAGATGAATTTGATGTTTATGAAGGCTTTACTTACTGGTATTGGATAGAAAGTATTAGCGGTTCCGGTGAAACAGAAATTTTTGGACCTGCTATATTAACTATTCCAACTGAAGGAAATGACATTCAAGAGATCCCATTGGTAACTGAGTTGCGTCAGAATTTTCCAAATCCATTTAATCCAAGTACTCTCATCTCTTTTGACATAAAAGAAGATGAAAAGGGAGTACTTTCAATTTTCAATATTAAAGGGCAGTTAATTGTTACTGACGAGTTTGAAGAAGGCAGACATCAGTATCCTTGGGATGCACGTGATCAAGCTTCTGGAGTTTATCTCTACCAATTAAAGACTAACAATTATACTAAGATCATGAAAATGCTGTTGGTCAAATAGTTTAGAAATTTCGTATAAACAAAAAGCCTCCCGAGATCGGGAGGCTTTTTGTTATAAAGTTAACTTCTATTTTAGCAATAATTTCTCTGCTTTTTCAAGATCCTCGGGAGTGTCGATTCCAATACCTTTATAGGAAGTGAGAACCATCCTGATCTTATATCCATTTTCCAAAAGCCTGAGTTGTTCAAGTTTTTCAATTTTCTCCATTTTACTTTCCGGCAACTTCACAAATTCAAAAAGTGTTTTTCTGCGAAAAGCATAAACTCCAATATGTTTGTAATTAATAATTTGGGACTCGTAATTTGGGACTCGTGAAAAATTGATTGCATTAAAATTTTCATCACAAGTTACTTTTACAACATTTGGATTTTCTATATCTTTTGATAATTCATGCATCAAAGAAGCAACCTGAACAGATTGATAAGTAAATGCATCAATAAGTTTTTTTAGTGGCTTCTCTGTTATAAATGGTTCATCACCTTGTACATTAACAATAACATCTGCATCTTTACAGCAAGGAATTTTGCTGCAAACTTCAGCAACTCGATCTGTACCACTTTTATGTTTCTTGCTTGTTAAAGTTACTTTCCCACCAAACCCATCAACTGCTTCAAAGATCCGCTGATCATCCGTTCCTACAATAACTTCTTCAAATAAATTACTCTTAATTGCTTGTTCATAAACATGTTGAATGATATATTTATTCCCTAATTTAACCAATGGCTTACCAGGGAATCTTGTTGAATCAAATCTGGCTGGAATTATGGCAATTACCTTCATCTTTAACCTTTTATTTAACTATTTCTAGTTGATGACAAACCTTAAATAGTCTTAGATTATCCTTTAATTCTGTTGTGATGTAACTGGCTTTTATTTTCATGTGAGAGAGTTTTTCCGAAGTCTCTAAAGCTATTCTTTTTTCTGTTATCTCATCGGTATTAATTATTGCGGATTGAACCTCTTTCTCCAGATATTTAGCAATTTCATATCTTGCTTCTATAGCTGCATTTTTCCATGCTAAAACCAATGAAGATGAGCTAATGGTTTTATTACAAATAATTGTATTATTAGTAATTTCTAATTTATCATCCTCGAAATAATCTGGTATTCTTTGTATACTGGATCTTTTGAGAGTTGCATCTACTTCCA
>CAXCCM010000236.1:0-2533 GCA_963981005.1 uncultured bacterium
GTTGTCTTCAGCAGTTTCCCACTTTTACCGTAACGTTCTTCTTTTATAGGGATTAGTTTCTCTTTATCGATCCACACTTTTTTCGTTTTATATGGTGCATCATCGGTGATAGCTGTTAATTCTAATTTCCAGCAACTGACATCATTGAAAATCTCCTCTCCAACTGTTTCTGCAAAGTAGGTCTCTGTTAGTTCATTTTCTTCCATCATATCTTCATACGAGATATCAGAGCCCATCATAGATTGGCGTAGCATGTGTCCGGAAATCTGGATCGTACGATCTGCAGATGGATTATATATCCACAACTTATCATCAAGTTTAAGCATTTTTGTGCCTGCATCTTTTGGAGGAGCCAGGTATTCTGAGAAAGATCGGTCATCTCCTTCCGTCCACGATTTCAGTTTCATTGTTCTGCTACCGCGCCTGCCATGAACGATCATCTGTGAGGTTGAGATCATATTTTTTGCATACATGTTATCATCTATTTGTTTAAGAATTTCATTTCCGTCCGGTAGTTCTGCAAAGACTAAAGTACAAAATAAGATTATTGTAAATATCAGTATCTTTTTCATGTCTCCAACTCCTTAAATAATTGTGTTGTGTTTCTTTTATAGATTCCGATTCCAGAAAAGATCGCTCCAATGACAGAGGCAAAAACTCCCGGGATAAAACCAATATAATAACTTGCTGGAGTTACTTGAGCATTCATTGTACTACCCATGATAAAATTTGCATCTCTCATTAATGAACCCATATCGAATCCTTTGTATTGTAGAAGATAAGAAAATGCGAGTCCGATAGCAGTACCGATAACTGTAGCTGCAATTCCAACTAAAATAGACTCAAGTATCAATGAACGGTAGATGTGCCCTTTACTCTCTCCAATTGCAAGTCGTACTCCTATCTCTCCATAACGTCTGATTCCATTCATCAAACCGGAATTCCATAAAACCAGAGACATAATGAAAATGAATACAAAAACAAAAATATTCAATCTCTGATTCATTGAATTTAGCATGAAGTCCATGTTGCCTTGTTTTCTTAGAGGCAGCATAATGTCAGAAAACTCATCATTTTCATCATTGTATTTTGCATTAAAAACATCAGCGATCTCAAATGTAGGGAGTTCTTTATATTCAGGTAGGAAACCAAGAATTTCACTGGCAGAATCTTCCATGTCTAGAAATGATCGAACATCAGAAATATCTACGATCACTGCTCCTCGATCCATTGCTTGAACACCAAAACGAACCATTCCGCAAACTGTGAAATTGTTCATTGCCATCGAACCATGTATTGTGCTTCCGATGATCGTAACCTTATCATTAATATTAATTCCAAGTTTATCTGCCACTTCACTACTAATTAATATTTCTCCCTGCTTGGTTGGCAGATTACCATTTGAAAGAGCTTCTTCCAGGTTCAGAAGATCTTTTTCAAATGAATCAGAAAGAATATCTACACCAAAGCCGATAACTTCTCCCTGGCTCAATGTTTCTCCTTCTTCATCAGGCAGATCCAGCAGACCACCAAAATAGATGCGAGGTTGCCACTGCATTTCGGGATATTCACTGGATAGAATTTCGATTTTCTCGTTTACATTCATCAATCCCAGGTCATATGGTTTTTGATCGATCAAATCATTATATGCTCTAGTTATTATTTTTACGTGTCCTGTATCAAATCTGGCATTTTCCCTTATGAACATGGTCACGAATCCCATCATCCAACTATACATGAGAACAGTAAATATAACTCCTGTTGCAATGATCATAATAGGGAAGAGGCTTCTAGAGCGATCCCGCAAGAGTCCTTTAGCTAGAAATTTTAACATATCACTCTCCTCACCTTGTCATCTTTCCGCGCAGAGCATCGGTTGGTTTTAATTTCGCTATCTTTCTAGTGGGAAGAAAACTAACTATGGTTGTTGTTATCAGAACCAGTATTATTGTTCCTACAACCAGTTTCCATCCATAAACAGGATAGAGTGCATCATCCAAACCACTCAGCCCCCATTCTTTGGCATCGGTTCCAAGCTGCATTCCTACTTTTTCAAAATGTCTCAATAATGGGATCCCATAAATTGCTCCCATAAATATAGCCATAATTGCATGAAGTACACCTTCCAATGTGAATAATTGAATTATTTTGGAACGCGTCATTCCCATAGCCATCATGGTTCCCATCTCTTTTCTACGTCGAAAAATCGCAAGTATCTGTGTATCAAAAATTGCTATCATAGCCAGGAAAAGTAGTATTGCATACATGATAGAAGAACCCATGGTCTTTGCCTGGATCATGTTTGTAAGATCGATCAGCAGAAAATCCAGATCTTTATGTTCCCAACCGGAAATTTCTTTATTAAACATTTCATCTTTTATTGTGATGATCGTTGCTTCATTTGGAAGATCCAGCATTTCTTGCAGAGTTTGTAAAGACATCCAGATCTGGTTGCTCTCTACAGTGAGTACAGTAGTAGAAAAAACGTGAGCTATCTTGATATCACGGGCATCATAAGTTCCATTTTTGTCAC
>CAXCCM010000237.1:0-2501 GCA_963981005.1 uncultured bacterium
TCTAATTTTTGTCCGTAAAGTCCACGTTGATTCTGATTACCGTCGGTTTCCATCCAATATACATAAAGTTCTTCAGTACTGGAATTAAAAGCGATCTGGGGATAGTAATTCTCACGAGCAGCTTGAGTAGAAAGTTCAACTCCATCATCTGCAAATCCAACAGAACCATCACCATTTATGTGCTGAACAAAGCTGCTAGCATCCATATTATTATCTCTATCATCATGCCATGCAATAAAACAACCATTTGCTCCATCAGATTCAATAGAAAATACTTGTGTCCAAGCTGAGATCCCGCCAGCATTAGAAACTATTGCATCACTTGCCCAAACTGCAACTCCATCGGTATCATACTTCTGTACAAAACAATGTCTGGTTGGAGCGTAAGCTGGCCCTGAGTCATGAAAAAATTTGAGCAAAATGTGATCATCTTCTACAGCGATCGGCTGAGGCCATGAGTAAGTATCAGCACAACTCATTGTAATCCCGCTTGGTCCCCAAAGTAAAGTGCCATCCGGTGCAATTTTCTGCATAATGATTACATCCTCAGCTTGCCAGGTAACAATAACATTACCTGTTGATGATACACACGTTTTTGGAGAAGCATCAAAAGCAATGGAATTTGAAAGTTCAATCCCGTCTTCACCCCAAACAAAAGTTCCATCCGGTGCAATTCTATATGCGTAGATATTGTTATTGCCAGCATTCCTAATATCTTGGAATGTTAGGATCGCATGATTATCATCATCAACGGCCATATCCCAATCTGTAAGCCAAGTCATGGCAGGATTATCACTAACAATAATTCCATCAGTTACCCAATATTCATTTCCAAGTGTATCTAATCTTTGAAGTCTAACATCGTAGTTGCTAGCATCATTAGAATACCAGGCAATGTAAGTATCACCAGCAGAAGTGGTTGCAACTTTAGGAATTGCTTGCTCTCCGTTTAAAGCGCAAATTGCATTGTTTAATGATGGATCATTGCTCCATTGTGCAATTAGATTTACAGCAAGTAGAATAATAATGATTGAAAATAAAATTATCTTTTTCATTTTTCTCTCCTTTAACAGATTAATTTCAGATCTTTCTGAAAATGATCTCTTTTTTATTTATTAAATATTCTTTAGTAGTTATAGATCTCTTCCAATAGATCTCAATAATGCTTGTCATAGCTTCTGCAAAGTCAATGTATTCAAATATCATAGTAGTACAACTTAATGAAATATCAGAATGTCAATTAATATTTTTGAAAAATAAGCATTACCAAAGATTTACAACGAACTATTTGACCAAATATGTTGAATTGTTCAATCTAGTATTCAAATAATTAAGGAGATACTAAAATTGGATAACACTAAATTATATAAACTATCAGCAGAAGAGCTTTTTCAAACGTTTAATTCATCAACCAAAGGATTAAATTCTTCCGAAGCAGTAAAAAGAACAGCTGAATACGGAAAAAATGAGTTAATCACTGGCAAGAAAGTTTCCCCGATTATAAAATTCTTAGCACAATTTAAAGATGTATTTATGATAGTTCTTCTGGTTGCAGCAGGATTATCTTTCTCTATAAAAAGCTATAGCGATGGCATAATTATGTTAATTATAGCTCTTATAAATGCTGTTATCGGCTTTATGCAGGAATATAAAGCAGAGAAAATCATGGAATCGCTAGAAAGACTTGTGCAGTCACCATCAAAAGTATTTAGAGATGGAGAAGTTACTGAAATTCATCAGGGAGAATTAGTCCCAGGTGATATTGTTAGCCTTGAAGAAGGAGATAAGGTTCCCGCAGACATCAGGATCATTGAAGCTTTTAATCTACGTACGAATGATGTTTCACTAACTGGAGAATCGATGCCGCAGGATAAGCATAGTAATGCAATTAATGAGGATTGTCAGTTAGCGGATAGAGATAACATGATCTATTTAGGAACGACTGTAGCTTCTGGTAATGCCAGAGGGATAGTAATTGCTACGGGTATGAAAACAGAAATAGGAAGGATCGCCGATCTTACTCAAGAGGAAGATAACTCTCGTTCACCACTTCAACAGGAACTTCAAAGTGTAGCAAATAGACTAACAATTTTTGCTGTAATTATAGCTGTGTTTTTATTTATTGGTAGTGCACTTCAAGGACTGGGTATTAATTTTGCATTTATATATGCTTTGGGTGTAGCTGTTGCTGTTGTACCTCAAGCGCTTCCTATGCAAATTACTGTAGCTTTAACCCAAGGTGTTAACCGTTTATCAAAAGAGAATGCAGTTGTTAAAAAATTATCTTCAGTAGAAACTTTAGGTTCTACAAATGTGATCTGTACAGATAAAACAGGAACATTAACAAAGAATGAGATGACCGTAAAAGAATTATGGTATTCAGGGAAATATTATAAAATAACAGGATTAGGCTACAAACCCAAAGGGTCAATTTTAGATAAGGATGATAAGGAGCTATCTCAGCAAAATATTGATGATATGGAGATATTGCTGGATGCTGC
>CAXCCM010000238.1:0-2437 GCA_963981005.1 uncultured bacterium
TAATCCTGAAGAGGGATCTACCGTGAAATTTTGAGGTGGATTTAAAATTGGAGTTCTTTCTACCACATTAGAAAGTGCGGCATCTGCTTCTATTCCGTTTGTATATTGTGCAACAACAGCATATTGATACATTTCCGGTTCAAGCTGTTCCCACTCAGTATCTACATAAACTTCTTCAGTTAAAGAAGTAAGCAATTCCCATTCAAGTGGATTCTGGTTATTGTATTCTGTAAAACGTAAAATGTCATATATTTCAAATTCTCTTACTGTAGGTGGATCCCAGGTTAATGTAACTTCTGTATTCTCGTCATTTACAACAGCAACTACATTGCTAGCCGGTATCGCATTTTCATTCAAAGTTATAGTTCCAAGATCAATATGTTGATTTCCAACAGTAACAGTTTCTGTGTAAATATCATAACCCTCTAGAGTAATTTCTATAATGTAATTATCATACTGTTCAACAGTTGGAAACAAGAAATCTCCATTATCATCTGTTAACATCTGGTAGCTTTCTATTCCCGAAAGAGTAACATCACAACCTTCTAAGCCGATATCAGGTTGATTACTACCTACAACGTGTCCGCTCAATTCAATTGTTGTTAACGGGTCAGGTATAAATGCTGCACCACCCGTTGAATGGTAAGCAGGATATGGATTTGGGAATTCTACCCAGCTGCCGCCAACACCTTGTGAAATATCGTAAGCAAAGTATGGAATTCCATCATCTCCGCGTGTTGCAGTAAGATAAACTGTATTGTTCCCAACTGCCATGCCGCGTCCTTGCCCGTTACTAGCCGGAATTGATCCTGTAAGTTGTATCATCTCACCAGTGTCTATATTTATGGAATAAAGTCCGGAAGCTCCATATTCTGTATAACCATAAAACAGATCATCAATCGGGTTATAATCTAGTGCAAAAAACCTGAAACCATTACCTGTATAAACATCTAAAGCTAATGTAGCTGCTCCAGTTGTTGTGTCTATGCTGTAGATCCCTTTTGGATCAGCATAATTAGAAAATCCCCAAAGTGTATCTCTACCATAAGCAAGAGCGCTCATATCTTCACTTATTGTGCAGATCTGTTGTGGATAAGAAGTTGTCGTTGCTTCATAAAGATGAGTTGTGAATGCTCCTTCGCCAATATATAATACTCCTTCTGGAGTAGCTGCAGCACCACTTACATCAAAAGAATAACCTGCTGTCCAGTTTACAGTTGGGAAACCACTTAAGTCTGATGAGAAAGTAGGTGGGGCAGAGCCTTCTAATCCTACAAAAAGCGTTCCAGCGCTTGCAAAAGTAAAGAGACAAAAAAGTGTGATAATTATTGTGATCTTTTTCATATTGTTATTCCTCCATTTATTTTCTTTAATAAAAAAACAATACAATTGTTGAAGTATTAATTTGTCAAAGATAAATAATAATTGATAGGAGTAAAACTTAACAGTGGAGGAGAAAATAATATTGGATTGTGGGTTGTATGGCCATTTTATTATATAGATTCTATAGATCATAAAATTAATGCAACTTGACATTTACACCAAATAAATTTTTTAGGAATAGTAAGTTAATTAATAAACTTATGTAATACTTTGGAGAGAAAATGGAAAACTTAAATCAGTTACTTGCAGTTAAAAAACAAAAGCTGGGAAAGCTAAAAGAATTGGGTGTGGATCCGTATCCAACACGTAGTACCAGAACACATAAAATTAATGTTTTAAAAGATAATAAAGATAGTTATGTTTCTTCGGAAGAAGTTGTAACCATAACCGGAAGATTGAAGGCGATGCGCCGTCAGGGTAAAGTTGGTTTTGGCAATATTGCCGATGACAGCGGCAATATGCAGATCTTTGTGAAAAAAGAGCAAGTTGGTGAAGATAATTATGAAGTTTTTAAACTACTTGACCTGGGTGATTTTGTTCAGATAAAAGGTGTTTGTTTTGTTACTCAACGCGGAGAATTTTCCATTCGTGCTCATGTGGTTACAGTACTCGGCAAAAGCCTGCTTCCACTTCCAACAGTAAAAGAAAAAATGGTTGATGGTAAGAAACAACGCTTTGATGAATTTACTGATATTGAGCTTCGATACCGTAAACGTTATCTTGATCTTCTTTTGAATCCGGAAGTAAAAAAGAATTTTGAAATTCGAGCAAAGATAATCAAAGAGATCAGAAGCTTCTTAGACGATAGAGGTTTTATGGAAGTGGAAACACCAATTTTGCAACCGCTTTATGGTGGGGCAAATGCACGTCCATTTGTTACGCATCACAATACATTGAATATTGATCTTTATATGAGAATTGCCTTAGAACTTTATCACAAAAGATTGATTGTAGGTGGAATTGAAC
The DNA here is from genome assembly GCA_963981005.1 of uncultured bacterium. Classification (GTDB taxonomy): domain Bacteria; phylum Cloacimonadota; class Cloacimonadia; order Cloacimonadales; family TCS61; genus Tenebribacter. Next base: position 2,350 of record CAXCCM010000238.1, read on the forward strand.
GCGTTTTTGAGATCGGCAAAAACTTTCGCAATGAAGGAATGGACAGAACTCATAATCCTGAATTTACAATGCTGGAACTTTATCAGGC
>CAXCCM010000239.1:0-2420 GCA_963981005.1 uncultured bacterium
CAGAAGGACAAATTATTTACTATGTAGGACCCGCACCAGCCCCTCCAGGAAAACCTATCGGTTCTGCCGGACCAACCACAAGCTACAGGATGGATCCGTATGCACCTGCTCTATTAGATGTAGGAATGAAAGCGATGATAGGAAAAGGCCCTAGAGACAAGTCAGTAATAGATTCAATGATAAAAAACAAAGCAGTTTACTTGGCTGCCGTAGGTGGTGCAGCAGTTGTTGTTGCAAAATCTATAAAGGAATCTAAAGTGATAGCATATGAAGATCTTGGACCTGAAGCTATCCGTGAAATGAAAGTAGAAAATTTCCCATGTGTTGTGGCAAATGATGTATATGGGAACGATATTTACAAAGCCGGAGTTGAACAATACAAAAAGTAGCTAACATACTATGCTCTTTATTTGTAAATTGGAAAACAGTAGTTTTAGTAGTGCATTGAAAACTTAGAATAATTATAAATAATAAATAGGAGATTATGTAAAATGGAAAAATTAAAAATGGATCTCACAAATTTGAATGAGGTTTTTCCTGATGATTTTTCGCAGGAGCAAATTGCTACTGGTAAAACATTGTTTTTAAAAAAAATGTCGGAAGAAGCTCATCAATTTTATGGTGGCAAGATCCAAACAGTTCCCAAAGCAGGTGTTTTTGGATTTAACTGGTTCAATGTATGGTACACACCCGGAGTTTCTAAAATATCAACAACTATCCGCGATAATAATGATACAAGTTTTGATCTTTCCAATCGTGGGAACCTGGTTGCAGTTGTAAGTGATTCAACAAGAGTTTTGGGAGATGGAGATTGTACGCCTCCTGGCGGACTTGGTGTTATGGAAGGAAAAGCATTCTTAATGAAATATCTTGGTGGTGTAGATGGAGTAGCTCTTTGTATAGATAGTAAAGATGAAAATGGCAACAATGATCCACAAAAAATAATAGACTTTGTAAAGATGTGCCAACACAGTTTTGGTGCAATTAACTTGGAAGATATCTCTCAACCAAATTGCTACAAAGTATTAGATACACTTCGTGAAGAATGTAGTATACCTGTTTGGCACGATGATGCTCAAGGAACGGCATGTGTTACTTTAGCCGGACTTATAAATGCACTGAAACTGGCGGAGAAAAAAATAGAAGATGTTAAAATTGTTATGCTTGGTGCTGGAGCTTCTAATACTACAATTGCCAGATTGATTATAGCTGCCGGTGGAGATCCAAAAAAGATGTTTATCTTCGATTCTAAGGGTGGATTGCATACAGGTAGAGCAGATATCGAAGCAGATAAACGATTCTATAGAAAATGGGAACTCTGTGAAAGTACAAATCCTCAGAAGATCGATACATTTGCAGAAGCATGTAACGGTGCTGATGTTATGATAGCTCTTTCGAAGCCAGGACCAGACACAGTAAAACCGGAATGGATAAAAACAATGGCAGAAAAATCTATAGTATTCACATGTGCAAATCCGATACCTGAGATTTACCCATATGCGGCAAAAGAAGCTGGTGCGTTTATTGCAGCTACCGGACGTGGAGATTTTCCAAACCAAGTGAACAATTCTATTGGTTTTCCTGGAATATTAAAGGGAGCACTGCTGGTTAGAGCTTCAAAAGTTACCGATAAAATGGCTATTGCTGCAGCTTATTCCTTAGCGAATTATGCAGAAAAACGCGGTATCGATCCAGAGAATATTGTACCAACAATGGATGAAGCGGAAGTCTTCCCAGTAGAAGCTGCCGATGTAGCAATGCAAGCCATAAAAGATGGTGTTGCACGTGTAGAAATGACATGGGATGAAGCATTCCAAAAAGCAAAGAAAGACATTGAATATTCACGTGGGATGACCAAATTAGTAATGGATAACGGTTATATTGATGCTCCTGGTGATGATATGCTGCAGGATGCAATTGAGTGGGCAATAGAAAAGGTTAAATAAATTATTATGAATTTATTAAAAGCGCACATGATATTTGTGCGCTTTTTTCCTTTACAGTAGTAAGATAATTTTTACGCTGTGGAAAAGGTGAAAGAAGTAATTGTGAAGGAGACATAAAATGATAGATATTGAAACTATCAGAGAAAATGCTGTGAAATTTAAAATGCATGGATCTATCGAGAAAGCGATTTGTGAATATAAGAAGATACTCAGTGAAGAACCTTCTGATGTAGATACAGTTTACAATCTGGGTGAATTATATTACACTCGCGGAGATATTGGGGAATCTATCTGGTTTTACGAGAAAGCAGTTGAGATGGAACCCAAGTATAGTTTGGCACTTTACAGATTAGGAATTTCCTGCTTCAGAGCCACTAAATTTTCAAAAGCTATCGAGTATTTTGATAGGATCATTACAGATGCTCCTGATCTGTATATGGCATATTATTGGAAAGGCTTGTGCTACTATCATCG
>CAXCCM010000240.1:0-2322 GCA_963981005.1 uncultured bacterium
ATTAAAGGAATTGTTATGAAAGACACACTTATAAATTATTTTATTTCACTTGTTCAGATCGATAGTGAATCTAAAAATGAAAAAGCTGTTGCCCTTAAAATAGCAGAAGATCTGCGTGATTTAGGAGCTGAAATTACTTTTGACAATGCACACGAAAAAACTGGTGGAAATGTTGGAAATTTGTATGGTTATTTTAGTGGGAACATAAATAAGAAACCCATTCTCTTCTGTGCTCATATGGATACAGTAGTTCCAGGAAATGGTGTTAAACCACAGATCACAGAAGATAGGATCATTACTGATGGCACAACGATCTTAGGTGCTGATGATAAATCGGGAATTGCTGAGATAATTTGGGCTATAAAAGAAATTTTAGAAGCAAATGAAGATCATGCTCCAATTGAAGTTCTGTTTACTATATCGGAAGAGATTGGACTTCTTGGTGCAAAACTTTACGATCTAACAAATATAAAATCTGAGCTTGGTTATGTATTAGACTCACATAAAATTGGGAATCTGGTTTCAGGTGCACCTGCTGCTAATAGAATGAAATATACAATCCACGGAAAAGAGTCACATGCCGGTGCTGCTCCAGAACAAGGAGTTAGCGCAATTCAAATTGCTGCCGAAGCAATTTCCAAAATGACACTGGGTAGAATTGATGAAGAAACAACATGTAGTGTAGGAACAATCAAGGGTGGAACTGCCACCAATATTATTCCTAAAGAAGTTGTGTTGAAAGCTGAAGTAAGAAGTCATAATGCAGATAAGTTAAAAAAAATAACTGACGAAATAACTGCAGCACTTGTAGATACTGCTGCAAAATATAAACTTGGTGATTTTCAAGCTTCTGTTGAATCTGTGATTCAAAAAGAGTATCCAGCTTTTGTTATAAAAAATGATGACCGATCAATGCTACTTGCAAAGAAAGCAAACAAAAATATTGGGATTCCATTTAAAAGTGAGATTGGTGGTGGTGGCAGCGATGCAAATATCTTTAATTTCAAAGGATTAGAGATGGCTGTTGTAGGTAGCGGTATGGAAGACGTTCATACAGTTAATGAATATATAAAACTTGTTGATCTGGAAAATGGAGCCAGGTGGGTTAAAGAGATCATCAGAGAATATTCAAAAGGATAATATATGTTAAAAATTGCATTAATTGGTTATGGGCAAATGGGCAACCTCATCGAGCAGCTTGCATCCCAAAATGATTGCGAGATCGTATCTATAATTGATCCAACATTGGGAAATGAAATAACCACTCAAACTGTTGCAGATGCAGATGTTTGTATAGAATTTTCTACACCAGATGCAGCATTTGAAAACATAGTAAAATTAATTGAGCTTAATAAAAATATTATTACGGGAACAACCGGCTGGTTCGATAATCTGGATAAAGTTAAATTGATGGTTGAAAAGAAAGGAACCGGGTTTATTTACGGTTCAAATTTCTCTGTTGGAATGAATCTATTTTTTTCGATAATAGAATCTGCTGCTAAGTTAATGAATAAAGCAGAAGATTATGATCTTTTCGGATTGGAAATGCATCACAATAAAAAGAAGGACAGCCCCTCTGGAACTGCAAAAGTTCTTTCTGAAATAATCCTGCAAAATATTGATAGAAAAACTAAAGTTCAATACGATAAACTTGATAGAAAAATTGAACAAGATGAACTCCATTTCACAAGTGTTCGCAGTGGTGATATTCCTGGAACACACTCTATCAGCTTTGATTCTGAAGTTGATACGATAGAGCTAAAGCATACTGCACGTAATAGGAACGGACTTGCCCTTGGTGCCATAAAAGCTGCAAAATGGATTAATAATAAAACTGGATTTTATAATTTCACAGATAATCTAAACAAGATAATAGGTTAAACATTTATGAAACTTGATTTCTTTAAAATGCAAGCACAGGGAAATGACTACATATACTTCGATTTTATTGATAAGCCTTTACCAGAAATTGACCTCTCAAAATTAGCTATAAAACTATCAAAAAGAAATTTCAGTATTGGCTCAGATGGCATTGTATTGATATTAAATTCTAATACTTGTGATTGCAAAATGAGGATGTTCAATGCAGATGGTTCTGAAGGAACAATGTGTGGATCTGCATTGCGTTGCGTTTGTTTTTTTCTATCACAGCAGATTGGTAAAAGCAGAATTACTGTAGAAACTCTTGCAGGAAATAAAACCGGATTAATAAAAAACGAGAAAGAGAGACTTGTAACAACCGATCTTGGTGTGCCTGAGTTTATCAAGAATGAGAAGATTGCAATAAATAATCATGAAGGCTATTTGATCTCTGTTGGGAAT
>CAXCCM010000241.1:0-2320 GCA_963981005.1 uncultured bacterium
GGTGTAGATTCGTAAGCAATTCTATCTTTCATATCTATAATAAGCTGCGCAACTTCCTTCAGATGAAACCATACAAGGTCCGATAGGGTGAGCAGGATTGCAGGTTTTTTCAAATAATGGACACTCTGGTGGAATAATTATCCCCTTAAGAACATCGGCACATTTGCAACCTGTATTTCCTTCTTCTTCTTTTAATTTAATATTATATTTTTTGGAAGCATCGAATTCCTTGAATTCCTCACGAATTCCTAGCCCGGAGTTCGGGATCCAACCAATTCCACGCCAAAGAGCATCTTCAACTTCTAAAACTGCATCTATAACCTTTTGTGCATTTTTATTTCCAACAATATTCACAACCCTATTATACTCATTTACAATTGCAGGTTTGCAACTTTTAACTTGCTCGGTTATTATCTTTATTGCTGATAAAATATCTAGCGGTTCAAATCCTGAAACAACTCCACCAATTCCATATTTTTCTGGTAGAAGCATGTAAGATTCAGAACCAATTATCACACTCACATGACCAGGTAGTAGAAATCCATCTAGTTTGATGTCATCCGCAGAGAGAAGAGCTTCTAGAGCTGGTGGAACAAGTTTGAAAGCAGGGAAAACAGAAAAATTATTCAATTGCTGCTTTTTTGCCATCAATATAGTCTGAGCAATTCCTGGGACTGTGGTTTCAAACCCAATACCTACAAAAATAGTCTCTTTTTCTTTTGATAATTCTAAAGCTTCTAACGGTGAGTAAACTATCTTTACATCTAACCCTCTGGCTCGAGCATGTTCAAGTGTTTCATCTTTTCCCGGAACTCGTATAACATCACCAAATGTAGCAATCGTTACATTTTCCAGTTTCACTAACTCATCGATCAGTGAAGATGGTGTAACACAAACCGGGCAGCCTGGACCAGATATAAGTGAAATGTTGTCAGGAAGTAATTTTCTTATTCCCCAATGACCAATTGCCATTGTATGAGAACCGCATACTTCCATTATTTTTGTAGGTTTTTCCCACTTTTGTAGATCACTTACAATTTTCTTTATTAATTTAGGATCCCTGAATTTTGTTAGATCAATCATCTTCCAGTAGTGCCATTTCCTCAAATAATTTTAATGTTTCATTTGCATCTTCTTCCGAAATTATATTTAGTGCAAATCCGGTATGCATAAGTACCCAGTCTCCAATTTCTGCTTCTGGAGTAAAAGTGAACATAATCTCTTTATTCACTCCACCCAGGTTTACAATACCTTTCTCGCCATCTTTCTCAACGATTTTTGCAGGAATTGCTAAACACATATTTTCTCCTTATCTCTGATTCAATAGTGTACATTAAATCAATATATTATCAATCTATAGATTTAAATTTCTGTTCGCTATCATTACCTGACCAACTGATATCGAACTGTCATTTGGTGATAAATTTTTTGGTGAATAAACTGTAAAGTTATTTTTGATAAGTGTTTCTATGAGTCCATCTAGTAATATTCTATTCTGCATTACACCACCAGAAAGAACAACTTTATTTATTCTATGCTGTGATGAAATCCTTTGAATAGAAGCCAGTGTAAAATCAATTATTGTCTTGTGGAATCGCTTTGCAACAATATTTAATTTCTCGCCATTTTTAATATCCTCTGATATTTCAATAATAAGTGGATTTATATTAATTGTATCTTTTAGTATCTCATATGTATAAGGTTTGGAATTCACCACAGTTTCATTTCCACATAAGAACTCTAAAGCCATTGCACTCTGTGCTTCAAATGTTATTGATGGGAAAAGCCCTAACATTGCCGCAACACAATCAAAAAGCCTGCCAATGCTTGAAGTTTGGAACACATTGAAGTTATTTTGCAATTGTTTTTGGATCACATTTCGCTCCAATTCTGAAATTCCTTTTAATAATTCTGTATTTGCTCCAGCTACTATTGAATATGCATAAGCAATACGAACAGGGTGCTTTATTGCTGCATCACCACCTGGTAGAGGCAAATAGTTTAGATGAAATGAACGTTCGAAATTTGTATGGTCTGCAATAAAAATCTCTCCACCCCAAATTGCACCATCTGTTCCGTATCCTGTTCCATCATAAGAGATGCCAATTACTTTTTCATCCAATTTATGTTCTGCCATTATTGCAGAAATATGAGCATGATGATGTTGTACTTTAATTAGCTGAAGTTTTGCCTGCTCAGCAAATCTGGTTGTGGCAAAATCTGGTTGAAGATCACACGCGATAAGTTGCGGTTTGAACTTGAACCACTTCAAAAATTTATTGTAAGTTTCATTATAAAAATCCATCGTCTCTTTACTGCC
>CAXCCM010000242.1:0-2312 GCA_963981005.1 uncultured bacterium
CAGTTACTATTAAACTACCTGTTACTTGTAAGTCAAATGCTTTCATTGTATCCCTCTATTCAATATAAATATTTTCATTTAATTTATTCTTCTAATATTACCAGCTAAAGTAATACGTTTTCCTAAATGATTACTAACAGGTACGTGGTGTTTCAAGTGACCAGGAAACACTACTAATTTTCCTTCAACTGCTTCTATTTCTTCATCACTTGTTGTAAGAACAAATGGTGCAGAATTTGGTGGGCATTTAACAAAATAATTGAATGAAAATTCATTAGCTGGATGTGAGTGTATGTTATTACTTTGTCCAGTTTTATATACATTTCCAAACATATTCCAAATCTTCCATTCTTTATTTGGTGTTAATGCCTTACTTGTATTTAACATATCCATTACCCTTTTTAAAATAATTTCTGTCTCCGGTGAACCTATCAACCACGGAGTTTGAAAAGAATTATAATTAGTATTAGAATCTTTTTGGTCTTTAAAAGAACAAATAAAATCCGCTAACTTATCATTTAATTCTTTAACATCTTCAAGTTCTCTAATATAAACATTAGTTCTATCCCCATCAACTTCATACATGAACATTTCCATTTCATTATACCCTTTATTTTTTTATTATGCATCTTCCAATGCCTTTACTTTTTCAGAAAGTTCTTTTATTGCATTTAACATATCTGGTATCAAATCTGATAATCCAACAGTATAAACATCAGTAAATGAACCTGTTGGTTCTACGCGACTACCAGTAACATCAGTATAAGTTTCGTCAATTCGTCTTGGAGTAGTTGAAACTATATAAGGTACTGAACTTGTTACTTCTTGAGCTATAAGTCCTCTACCTTCTCTATCTTCCATTGTACCGTAATCACCAGTATGTTTCCAATGTTTAATATCTAATGAATCTATTAATTCAAGTGAAGTAGAACCAGACATTGAACCAGTTATAGGGCCTGTATAATTATCAATTTCTTTTTTAGTTCTTATATCTGAATTACTAGCTATGCTTGTATCAGTTGCAGTTAAAGTTCCATCATGGTCAATACGAAAATGTTCTACAGGAGCACTACTTGTTCTACATTTAAATGTCATCCCACCTGTAGCTGCGGACGCTCCTAATGGATGGATACTACATCTATCTCTATCACCTTCAGACATTGTTATACCAGTACCTTGAACGTGTAAAGTATTTGCAGCCCCAGCACTTCCTCCAATGGTAACAGAGCTATTGGAGTTAATAATCATTGCTGTATCAAGAGTATTAGAATCCATAACCTTGAACTTTAGACCACCATCTTTTTTTGCTAGAGTATCTCCATCATCTACTTTGTAGCCAACAACTTGAGACATAATCCAGTTGTTAGCATAAAATTCCAATACTGCTGTTTCATCAGTAGAACTTGCCGCTGAGTAATCATTCTGGATTCTCATAGTAACATCGCCCCCATCCGCCACTCCTCTTATATGGAGAACTTCCGCTGGACTCGTTGTCCCAATGCCGACATTGCCTGATGAGTCGATACGGAGGCGTTCTGTTGGAGCTGTATCGGTCGTTACAGAACGTGTGTAAAAAGTTAAATCGCCATAGGTATCGCCGCTAGTGCTTACTTCTTCATAGCCTATGTATGCAGGTGAATTTGTATTGATGGCATCCGTAAAGCCAAAGCCAATCATAAACTTGCCGTTATTGCTTGGACCGTAATCGTCACTACCTAACTGTAAGTAGGTGTTTGCCGCTGTTACAGTTGTTGGGGCGTTTGTTCCTGCTGCATTAGAAATTGTTAACTTGCCAAGAGGCAAAGTAGTACCAATTCCGACGTTGCCTCCAATTGGATTTAACGCAATTGGATAACCATTATTAAATGCTGGACTATATCCATTTAATAAATATCCCGCTTGAATCCAACTTGTATATGGAGCTGATTGAGTATTACCGAATGCTAAGCCATCACCACCGCTCCCATCAAATTTAACTGCAGCCGTTGCAGCTGAAATTGTATTGCTGACAGTTTCTACGGTATGTAATTTAGCAGTAGGTGCCGTTTTCCCGATGCCGACATTGCCTGATGAGTCAATAACTAACCTATAAGTAGATGCAGAACTGTCATATACAATAAATTCACCTGTTGAATCAGCACCTATTGTAGATACGGTTGTTCCACTTCTTTGTAAGTCAATATAGGCATTTGAGCTATCAACAGTTAATTTTCCTGCAACTTCAAGCGTACTTGCAGGTGAAGCAGTACCAATTCCCACCCGATTATTTGAAGCATCTATTGAAAGCGTGTTTGAATCAAAGTTTAAAGCAT
>CAXCCM010000243.1:0-2294 GCA_963981005.1 uncultured bacterium
TTAAATATATCTGTGAATAATGGAACAATATTATCATAAAAATCTTCATTTAAGAAAATATCAGTAGCATAAATATTTAGTATCTTAGTCTCTTTAGAAATCTCATTATTATCTGTATTATTACATGACAATATCATTAATGTTAAAATAAAAAGGAAAAAAAATCTCATTAAATTGCTCCAAATAATAAAGCAGCTACAATAAAATCCATTACCAATATTAAAATTGAAGAATAAACAACTGTGATAGTTGTAACATGCCCCACACCCTCAGCTCCGCCTTTTGCCTTGCTTCCTGCAAAGCAGGCAACAACTGTTATTATCAATCCAAAGAAAACCGCTTTTACAAGCCCACCTATAAGGTCTGAAGGTAAGAAGAAATCCCGCATATTTGTAAAGAAGCTGAATGCATTAATATTATATTTGTACACTGATAGTAAAAAAGCAGAAAATATCCCGATGAGATTTGCAAAAACAGTAAGTATTGGGAACATAATAACACCTGCTATTATGCGCGGCATATAAACAAAGTCAACCGGATCTATTGCCATAGTTTCTAAAGCATCAAGTTGCTCACTAACTTTCATAGTTCCTATCTCAGCAGCAATAGAAGCTCCTACTTTTCCAGCTAAAACAAGCCCTGTTAGAACTGGTGCCAGCTCGATCATTGTAGATTTTCCAATCAAAACACCAATAAGGCTTACAGGAATGTAACCACTTGTTTGATATGAAGCTTGTACTGATGTAACAAGCCCGGTAAATGCAGATGTAATAGCAATTAACAGAAAAGAATCATAACCGATTCTTTTCATCTGCTTCAATATTTCATTTAATCTTTTTTTTGTTTTGGTGAGATGGCTAAAGATAGCTGCATTGAATAAAACAAATTCACCAATTAAATTAACAAAAGTGAATTTATACTTCGTATTCATTCAGGTCTCTAAAGGCTGTAAATTCCTGTAAAAAACGTAATTTTATTTTTCCTATTGCACCGTGACGATTCTTTCCAATTATGATCTCCGCAACACCTGGCTCTTCAGTTTCTTCATTGTAAACTTCATCACGATATATAAACATAACAATATCGGCATCCTGCTCAATTGCTCCCGACTCTCTCAGATCCGAAAGTTTTGGTCTTTTATCATCTCTGCCTTCAACTCCACGATTAAGCTGAGAAAGAGCAATTACAGGTAATCCAAGTTCTTTGGCAAGAATCTTAAGTGAACGTGAAATCTCTGAGATCTCCTGTTGTCTATTCTCGCGATTACGGCTAGAAGACATCAACTGCATGTAGTCAATAATTATTAGATCAAGTCCCTTAAGCTCTGCCTTCAAACGTCTGGTTTTTGCTCTAATATCTAATATTGTGTTTGCTCCATTATCATCGATGTAGATATCTTTTCCAGAAAGTACTTCCGCTGCTCCTGCAATTCTAAGCATCTTCTTTTGATTCATACCGAATCCTTTTAGCATGTTGTCCATACTAACCTCAGATGCAGAACTCATCATTCTCATCAGCAGTTCATCACTTTCCATCTCCATTGTGAATATTCCAACTTTTTTATCGTATTGTATTGCAGCATTGCTGGCTAAATTTAGAGCAAAAGATGTCTTTCCCATTGCTGGTCTTGCCGCTACAATTATCAATTGTCCGGGGCGCAATCCACCAAGTTTTCTATCTAGATCGATAAACCCAGTTGGAACTCCAAGAACATTTTTTTTAGAAGCTGCTGTCTCTTCAATATTCTTAACCGTTTTAGAAATTATATTGTGAATCCATTCAAATGATTTTCTATTCGGACGCTCAGCAATATCAAATATCATTTGTTCAGCTTCATCAACTATTTCCTCTGTCTCTCTATCAGATACATAGCATCCTTCAATTATCTTATTTGAAGCTTCTATGAGCTGTCTTAATAAAGCTTTTTTAAGCACTATATCTGCATGATATTCAATATTTGCACTGCTTAATACAACGTCAGATAATTCATTTATAAAACTTTCACCACCAATTGCTTCAAGTTGCTTAGCTGTTTTAATTTTATCTATAAGCGTAATAATATCAATTTCGATATTACTCTCAAATAGATCACAAATTGTTTTAAAGATAATCTGATGTGATTTACGATAGAAGTGTGTTACATCTAGCATCTCAATAGCTTTTGCAACAGAATATGTATCTATCATCATTGCAGAAAGAACTGCAGCTTCCGCATTTATGTCATTTGGCACTTGTCTTTCAACTCTTTTAGCCATAATTTTTCCCATTTATAATTAATTATTAATCAATTTTTA
>CAXCCM010000244.1:0-2294 GCA_963981005.1 uncultured bacterium
CACAAGAAGTTCAAAAAATTATACCTGAAATAGTAGTAGAGAGAAAAAATGGTTATTTAGGAGTTGATTACAAACGAATAATTCCATTACTAATTGAATCAATAAAAGAATTAAAACAAGAAGTAGAAGATTTAAAGAAAAAAGTGAATTAAGAGAATTTACTTGATATATATAGTATATAGGTTATAAACAACAATCAATAAGGAGAAAAAGATATGGCCGTTACAGAAGAATCCAATTTGGCTAAAAAACTAGACAAAACTCAGACTAAAATTACGTTTAGTGAGGAAGAATTACAATCACTTCGTAATTTACAGGCTGATTATTCAGAAAAGTCAGCACAATTTGGACAATTAAAAATACAGAAACTTTTAGTTCAACAACAATTAGATTCACTCGAAACATCTGAAGTTCAGATGGAAAGTGATTATAGTGCGTTACAAGCAAAAGAACAAGAAATTGTTAAAAATTTAAATGAGAAGTATGGTCCTGGAAATTTAGATCCAGCAACAGGAGTATTTACTCCGGCCCCAGTTCCTGATAAAATAACAGAAACTTCAGAAACAACTTAAATAATCTCCCATAAACCTATCGTTTGAGAAAGTTAGAGTATATTTATAGTAAATATTTATAGTCTAAAATTGACTAAATTAGTTATTTAATTATAATAATAGGAAAGGAGAAAAACAATGGCAGAACGTATAGTTTCCCCTGGAGTTTTTACCAGGGAAAGAGACCTCTCATTTCTTCCTGCAGGAATTGCATCAATAGGAGCAGCAATAGTTGGACCAACACTTAAAGGTCCGGCTTTTGTACCAACTGCTATTAGTAATTTCTCAGAGTTTGAGGAAATGTTTGGATCTACGGATACGAGATTTTACACCCCGTATGCTGTAGAACAATATCTAAGAAGTGCAGGAACAGTTACGATTGTTCGTGTTCTTAATACTGGTGGATACACCGCCGATTCAATAGAACTTTATCTGAGTTCAAGTACACTAACCAAAAAGACATTAGCTGTATTATTACCATCTCGTGGTGGTTCAAGTGGAACTGCAGATTTAGAAGGTAGTACAGTTGGTGCAGGATCAGATTGGTTGTCAGGAACACTCACTTTAAGTGGTAGTAACTGGGGAGCTAAATCTTTAACGGTTCAAGGTGCTTACACATTCTCATTTGATACAGGAAGTGCTAATTATATTGATGATGTATTTAGTAGAGACGCACAAGTTCAGAAATCTGGAGCAAACGGTGTAGGAGCATATTTGTATAAGAATTTCAAATATGCACAAAGTAGCAATGCATATTCATCGGAGTCGTCTGGACCCATATCAGCAAGTCATGGGACTTTTACATCCCCAACAACATATAATAATGCATCTACTCCTTACATTCAATCACAAATGATTAATAGTGCACGATATAACTTATTTAAAGTTAATACTCGTTCTCATGGTTCAAATGTAAATAACAAATATAAGATTGTTATTTTGAGTGTTAAGAAAGCTGGTTCAATAGCTGGTAGTGATTTTGGTTCATTTTCATTACAAGTCAGACAGACTGGTATGGATGACAATGGTTTAACAACTGATAACATTTTAGAACAGTGGGACAATTTGAATTTTGATCCAAAGAGTACTAATTACTTTGCTCGTAGGGTTGGTGATAGATATGTAACAATCGATGCGAATGGTAAACTCACTTATAATGGTGATTGGAACAACCGTTCTAAACATATTTATCTAAGTGATTTTTCAGATATTGCAGATGGATCAGTTCCAAAAACATTATCTCCGATGGGACACGCAGCAATTAACAACCCATTTGGTAGTGATGATTCAACAATTCCATCATGGACATTTAAAACAAGTCAATCAAATGCACAGGGTGAATTTGACGCTAATGTTCCTTATGGTGTAGATTATGGTAATGTAGACGCTGAAGAGTATTTGGCACCCTACCCATCCACAGCCGGAGATGGTGCAAATACTACTATGAGTCTTGAGGATTATAATGGTAGTGCAGACGCTTCAACAACGGGTGATACTTTTTCAACACACAATGAAAAGATTACTCTCACACTTTCAAGTGTAAAACAGAGAAAGTTTGTTGTTCCATTTCAAGGTGGATTCGATGGTGATAACCCAGCAAATCCAAAATTGACAGGAGCAAGTATTACAGCAGCAAACACACAGGGATTTGATATCTCAAGTGCAACTGCTGCCGGAGCAGTCGCTTACAAAAAGGCTATCAACGCAATCAGTAATCCTGATGAATTTGATATCAATATGTTG
>CAXCCM010000245.1:0-2282 GCA_963981005.1 uncultured bacterium
GATCTGCTTCACGAATTTCAGGAAGTAAAATATTTCTGAAGTCATCATCATGAACACAATCTTTATCAGTATGAATTTTGTTTGCATCTTTACACGCAATACAATCACTCATTTTAAGATCATAAAGATGAATTGTTTTGTGAGAGTGATTTTTTTTCTCTGCTCCACTCATTATTGCTTTAGCAATATTGTGGGTATTTCCCTTTCTATTTGGACTTCCATTTATAGCTAAGATTTTCATATTTTCTTCCCTTTATATTATTTTTGCTCCTGTCTTTCTGACGTTTCTCTCACGTTGTTCTTTGGAAGAATCTCGGCTTTTAGCAAGATGCAAAGCTAAAAGAACTTCCATGAGATCCTTCGTGAGTAAAGCTATAAGAGTCCTCAGGATGACAATCCTTTACACAAACAAGAAATTATGGTTCTTGTACGTCCACCAAATTATATTCATCAAAGAATCAAATTCTGCTTTTTGCGCGATTTCATAATCAGAAATACAACTCAATAATTTACCTGTATTATCGAAATTAACCACATAAATTTTGCCATTAACACGAACTTTAAATTCAGTGTTATTTCCTTCAGAGATCATCAGGAATCCATCATTGCCATTAACTTTCATGTCTTCATCATTCCAGAAAAGAGTGAACTTATCTTTGTAAGGAGCACCATCATAAGGACAGAAAGTTTCACAATTACCGCATTCATTACAAAGTCCATCCAAGTGCAAGATCTGATTTTCGTTTTCAAACCCGGGAACCTTAATAGAAATGTTAGCTCTGTTCGGGCAGACTTCCACACACTTATTACAGATGAAATTACACTCTAAACAACGCTTAGTTTCGGCAAAAATTTCGTCATCAGTTGTAAGAACTTCTATTGTAGGATTAATAACTCCTTTTTTATATCTGATCTCATTGATGCGAGTATCATAATCGAATTCGTAATCTTCCGGATTTATGCGTTCTAAGCTAATCCCTTCTTTTGCTAAAATACCGTTAGTTAAAGCTTGCCCGTCAGCAATTGATTCAACAACTGTAGATGGACCACGATATGCATCACCAGCAATGAATACGTTTTCTACATTAGTTTCTTTGAACTCATCAATTTTTATATTACCTCTATCATCCACTTCAATTCCATTAGCTTTTAGAATATCGTAATCTACAAGTTCACCAATAGCAGAAAGTACTGAACTGATCTGCATTTCAACAAATTTACCTTCTATTCGAACGGGACGTTTTCTACCACTGGAATCTGCTTCACCAAGCTTCATAACCTGACACTTAAGAATACCATCTTTATAGGAAACAGGATTGATAAGTTCTTTAAAAATTACACCATCTTTTATTGCATGATCAAGCTCTTCTCGATCTGCTGGCATCTGTTTAATTGTGCGACGATAGATGATGTAAACATTTTCTACTCCAGCTGTTTTCTTAGCAGCTCTGGCACTGTCCATAGCAGAATTTCCTCCACCAACAACAGCTACATTTCTGCCTAGATCTACAGTATTTGGATTCTTCACCCAATCTTGCAAGAACTTGATTGCACCATAAACTTTAGATGTATCACCTTCCAATGGAAGAGTGCGGGATTTCCAAGCCCCAATTGCAAGATTGATATATTTGTATCCTTTTGATTTTAGATCTGCTATATCAATATTTTCATCGGCATTTAATTCGAATTTAACACCCATTCTTTTAATAAGTTCGATATCATTTTCTATAGCCCAATCCGGAATTCTGAACCCTGGAATTGTATGAGTAACTGTTCCACCTGCTTTATCTGTTTTATCAAATATCGTTACATCAAAGCCCTGACGTGCAAGGAAATAAGCAGAAGATAATCCAGCAGGACCAGCACCAATAACAGCAACCTTAATACCAACCGGAGTTACATCTAACTTCATTTTTTCCATATAATTAATAAAACCTTTTTCGGCTGCAACACGTTTCAGCTCACGTATCAGAACAGGTTCTTCATAATCGTTACGAACACATTTAAGCATACATTTATGATCACAAATATAACCGGTAATGTGGGGCAGAGGATTCTTGGAAATTATGAGTTCGAATGCTTCCAAATAACGCTTTTCACCAATAAGACGTGTGTATTCCGGAACATCCTGATCAATTGGACAACCTTCTGTACATGGAGCAACAAAGCAATCCAGCATTCCAAGCTTTTTATCTATGTACATCGGATCTTGAGATTTTGTTTCCATACGGAAAGTAGTTCCTTCCATAGAATCAAGTGCCAATGCATCCAGTTTAATTAAA
>CAXCCM010000246.1:0-2271 GCA_963981005.1 uncultured bacterium
TTGAACATCCAGCAATATGGTGAAAATAAACAAACTTTTTGGAATAAAAAAGATTCTGAACAAAATTATGTGAGTGGTGGTTTTTATATATATCAGATTAAAATTAATGATAGAATATATCAAGGTAGCATAATAATTGCAAGGTAATGGAATGAAAATTAAATTAATTGTTGTTTCTCTAATAATAATTCCGATATTATGTTTTAGTTATGATTTTGAAAATGGTGGTGTTCGTAATGCTGCTTTGGGTGAAACAGGAATTGCTTCTTCACAAGATATTTCCACAGCAGTCTGGAATCCAGCAGGATTAGCTAACTTCCGCTATTTCCAACTTATCACAGATTCCCGACCATACATGATGCAAATGGATAATGATGAGATCGCTCAGAATTTTGTCTATATGTCATTTCCAATAAATAAAATTCCAGGTGCTTTTGCGTTAACAGGCGGCTCATTCAACTCAAATGAATATACTGAAGCGAGATATGGTTTTCATTATGGAGCAAATATATTTCCCAAAAAATTACCTGGTAAATTTTTGATTGGGTTAGGC
The DNA here is from genome assembly GCA_963981005.1 of uncultured bacterium. Lineage (GTDB taxonomy): Bacteria > Cloacimonadota > Cloacimonadia > Cloacimonadales > TCS61 > Tenebribacter. Next base: position 554 of record CAXCCM010000246.1, read on the forward strand.
ATTTTAGATCATTATACAAATTTTTCTGCTATAAATGAAAGCAAGAATGCCATTGATATAGATTTTGGATTTTCTTACATGTTAAATAAATATGCAAACTTCGGGTTAATAGCTGGGAACATCATGCAGACAGATATGGCAATTGACAGCAATAACGAAGATAAGCTTCCAATGCGAATTGGCTTGGGCTCTAATTTCAATTGGAAAAGGATCAATATTTCCGGAGATCTCTTGTATCGTAAATTCCAGAATTTTAATGAACTGGCATTTGGGGTTGGAGCAGAATATTTACTAGCAAAGAATCTTCAACTTAGATTGGGATTAAACAACCATGATCTAACTGGTGGTTTTGGTGTTCAGTTCTATTCCAAAAAATGGATTGAGCCAAATAACGAAATGAAGAACGAAGAAGTAGATTTCAGTTTTCTGCAGATTAGTTTAGATTACGCATTTCAATATCCTATTGGTGAATCGAGTGATGACGGTACTTTTGCCACTGGTAACAGCTTAGAATCCGATTACGGAGAGCATTTCTTTGGGATAAAGATAGATTTTGGTAAAACAAATAAAGCTGATGATAATTTTGCTTCTTTATTCCCATCTCAATTTGGTGTAGATCTCGATGTAAAAGTAGATACCGTTTTTATAGAAAAAGTTGTTATAGATACCATTGTTCAAACTAGAACAATACATGACACAATTAAGATTATTGAACGTGTTATGGATGAAAGAGAAGTTGAGAAAAAGGTTAATGAAGAGGCTTCTAAGATTAGAAAGTCTGATATTGCCAAGATAAATCAGGCAACGGTTCATCTTATAGCTGCTTTAGAATTTTATTATTCAGAAGATTATTATAAAGCAATTGATGAATGTAACCGGGCGATATCATTAGCTCCAGATCTTTCATTGCCATATATGAGGTTAGCTTCTATTTACTACAGGCTAGGCGATGTTGAAGAGGCTATGTATCAGTTAAAACACGGGCAAAGAAAAGATCCAGAAAATACTGAGATAAAAAAAATGATGCGATTATTGTTAAATGAATAAATAAGGAACTTTTATGAAGAAATTGTTAATAATTTTAATTCTTATATTTGGAATTCAACTCTTTTCACAAGATTTTGATATCGAGACAGTAAAAGAGATACAGGCAGAGCGTGAGTTGGCCGAATGGATTGAAGCAATGCTGTTTCCATTAGTTGGTGAAACAATAGTTATTGCTAACCTCACTCTAGATTACCCAGCTAGTAGACTGCAAGTTTATGGCTCAATGCTTGATAAAGAAAAGAGCCTCCCGGGGCTTCCTATTGCAAAATCTAGATCTGTTATGCCCACGATGATAGATGATCAAGAAACGTATCCGACAATTGTTGCCAGAAAAGAGATCACAATCTATCTGCAAAAAGATATTACAGAAGATATCTTAAGATTTGTTCAGCAGAATGTTGCACTTTGGATGAATATAAATCCAGAAAAAGGTGATGTTTTACAAATTAGAAACATTATGGATTTTACAAGTGGAGTTGCAGAGAAAGTAGTAGAAAAAAAAGTAAATAATTTTTTATTCCTTTATATTGGTATTGCAATAACAATTATCATTCTTGCTTCAGTTTTTATTTTGAGATCAGGGTTTACCAAACTTACTACATCAATGCAAAGTATAAATGTTACCGGTTTTGAGAAAGCTTTGCATATTAAAGGTGGAGTGGCTGGACAAG
>CAXCCM010000247.1:0-2250 GCA_963981005.1 uncultured bacterium
GGAGCTACAATTGCATCATTTATTTCTTATGATGTAGCAAAAAGAACAAGTAAAGAACCTGAGAAATTCGGACATGGAAGCCTGGAAGGAGTTGCTGCTGCTGAAGCTGCAAATAGTAGTTCCGTAGGTGGTGCATTGGTTCCACTTCTAACTCTTGGAATTCCAGGAAGTGCTTCTACAGCAGTGCTCATTGGTGCTTTGATGATTCATGATCTTACTCCGGGACCGCAACTTTTTAAGAATAATCCGGAAATTATCTACGGATTATTCGCAAGTTTACTAATTGCAAATATTGTTTTGCTAGTTCTTGGATTATTTGGTAGCAGATTATGGGTAAGGGTTACCGCTGTTCCCAAGAAAATCCTCTATCCTATGATCTTTGCTGTATCGATAATTGGTAGTTTTGCAGTGCGTTATTCTTTCTTCGATATCGCTGCCTGCTTGGGTTTTGGAATTTTTGGTTGGATCTTGAGAAGATATAATTACCCCGTAGCACCGATAGTATTAGGTATAGTTTTAGGTAACATAGCAGAAACTAATTTTCGTAGAGCTGTAATGATGGGAGATTACACCATTTTCTTCACACGTCCTGTAAGTTTAATACTTTTAGTTTTGGCGCTTGTTTCTTTTGCCTGGCCAATTTTACAAAATAAAATTTATAATAAAAAGATGTATCAAAAATTGAAAGACGAATAATTAAAAAATGGAGGAAAAGATGAAAAAAATTATTCTGTTAGTAGTTACACTCTTTGTAGTAAGTATTCTTACTGCAGAGACATCACCAGGTAGTACAGGCTGGGATAATGGATTGTTGAAATGGAAATCTGATGACGGTCAATTTGAAACTCGTTTGGATGTAAGGATTTACATGGATTATGCGCAATTCATGGGCAATGACAATGACTTTCGTAATGGTACAATGTTACGAAGAGCACGATTTGGAGTGAAAACAAAATTGTGGGAAGATTGGAGTGCAGAGCTGGATTTTGATTTTGCAGACAATGTAGTAGATACTAAGGATATGTGGCTTCGTTATGATGGATTGGAAAATAGTTTCTTAAAATTTGGCCAGTTCAAAGTGCCGTTCAGCATTGAAGAACTTACCAGTTCAAGATTGTTAACTTTCATGGAAAGAGCCTACCCGAATCTCTTTGCTGTCGGTAGACGATGCGGAGTTGGTTATACCAGATGGGGGTCGATGTATCATATTTCTTTAGCTGTTTATGGTCAGGAATTCAATATCAAAGAGTCCAGTAGAGTTGATGAAGCATTAGGTTTTGGCGGAAGAATTGCCCTGGCTCCAATTAATAAAGATGATATGACTCTTCATATTGGTGGTGCAGCTTTCAGTCATACAACCATAGATTCAAAAGGACAGGAAGAAGACTGGAAATTTGAACCCGAATGTAAAATGGGTGACACCGAAATAATAGATCTGGATGTAGTGACTGGTATAGATAACGAAAATGTTTTTGGAGGAGAGGGAGCTTTCCGTTTAAAGAATATTCATCTTCAGGGTGAATACATGATGGCGATGATGAAAAGAGAAAAAGATCTTAAAGATGCTAGTTTTAATGGTGGCTATGTTTCATTATCCTGGGTATTAACCGGAGAATCTAAACCATACCTGATGGAAGAAGGTGAGTTTGGTAAGATTATCCCAAAATCTAATAAACTTGGTGCTTGGGGACTTGCTGCACGTTACAGCTATATAGATATGACAGATGAAGATGCCTATCAAAACGAAAGTGCCTTTGCTGCTGGTACACCGGGAATATTTGGTGGAAAAGCTGCCAACATAGCTTTTGGGTTAAATTGGTATCCAAATCCAAGTGTTCGTTTTATGATGAACTATATTATGGTGGATAATTCTGACACTGCTGATGGTACTGGCAATTTGCTGGGAAATGATGATTTCAGTATTCTAGCTGCTAGAATTGTTGTAATGTATTAAAATGATAGGAGGAATAATGAAATACTTTAAATTATTACTAATTGCCTTAATGATTAGTTTATTTGTTGTAAGTTGCAGCACTGATGATGACGGTCCAACTGGTAATGATCCTGAGCCAGATATTACTAATCTTGTTATCAACGAATTTATGGCAAGTAATGATTCAGCGTATGCTGATGAAAATGGTGAATTTGATGACTGGATTGAAATTTATAACCCAAGCGATTTTGACCTTGATCTCGCAGGCATCTATATTACTGATGCCATAAGCGATACCTCTATGACTATCTGGCAAA
>CAXCCM010000248.1:0-2231 GCA_963981005.1 uncultured bacterium
TGGTAAGTTTTATTAGAAAACGCGATGGTAGAAAAATAAGTCAGGGTGGTAAAGATCACTCAACTCATCGTATTCATAATGCAATGCAATCGCCCAAAGTTACAGCAATATTTGTGTACCTCATCAACACTATTATTGTACTTATTACAATATTAGTTTTTAAAATGGAATCAGAAAAGCTACTGATCATCTCAACAATTTTATTTGCGGTCGTTTTCCTATTTTTTGGAAGGAAATTAGATCAGATCCCTGTTATTATCCCTGAAAATCAATTGAAGGATAAATAGATCCAAAGTTCAGAATTATTGACAGGAATTAACTAACTATAGAAACTAGGATTCTTAATATAAATGGAATTATAATATATGAAAACTAAAATAAGCTTGAGCATAATAATATTGATGATTTTTGTATCTGGGAATTGCTTGATAAATAGCAAGTTCAACATTCCTCATCAATTGTATATGAAAAGTAATTATGTGATGGCAATTAAACATTTTGATGATTTCTTAGAGACTTCAGATAATGGAGCACTATCTACACAGGCAGAGTTAGAACGTTCCGACTGCTATTATCAACTTGGTGTAAAAGCTTATGATAACCGGAATTGGCTACTCGCTTCACGTCTTTTCTTCTTATCAAATTCATCAATCGCTGATGATAAACTTGATGATTGCTATTTTGAATTAGCTAAAAAACAATTATTAGAACACTCACTAACATCTGCTTTAGAATACTATCATAACATAGTTACATATATACAAGATTCTGAGTATATTCCAGAGATTCTTTACAATAGAATAAAAATTTATATAGAGATGGGAAATAACCTTTCAGCTTTTAATGATTATCATTTTCTTTGGGAAAACCATCCTGACAATTCTTACAGACTGGAAATACAACCCTTTATAGATGATCTAATGCCATCATTTATTGATGAGGCTCTTAGCTTTAGAGATTCATTAAATTATGATATCGCGGTTGATATGCTTAAAAAGCTAAGCCAATATCCATCAACATTCCAAGGCAATATATTTATACATATCAGCGATCTGTACCTTTTAAAAGTTGATGAAGTTCTAGTAATGAAACAGTACGAACTGGCAAGAGACTATCTTAATCTCTCTTTAGAAAATGATGCTACAAAGAAAGAAGTAATAAGCAGAAAAGCGGAAGACATTTGTTCATTGATCTTTGAGGAAGGAAACCAGCTTCTTATCTCTTTCCAATTTGATGAAGCAATAGAAATATATAAAAATTGTTATAAGATCTTACCTGAATATCAAGTTTGCACAACTCTTATTAATGAAGTAAATGATAAGAAGAAAAGTTATCTTTCGGCATTAGAATTTGAAAACATTGCAATGCAATACGAAGAGAAAAAAGAGTATACTCCTGCTTACTCAAACTATAATAAATCATATAATTTATTTAAAACTGATAGAGTAAAAGACAAGATCTATATCATGAGTAACTTGATTCAGGCAGAAAGAAATCCGAAGGCATTTGCAGAAAAAATAATCAAAGATTTTAAAAAAGGTATCATTCCAGCAGGAGTTAACGCAGTAGAATCATCTTTAGTTGCCCAATATGGCGATCAAGTTAGCACATCCGGTTGGAAAGTTTATTATGCTATCGGAGAATTTAAATATGAAGTCAGGTTTGACCTCCTTTCGCCAGGAGAAAATTACTATTATGCTTGGCGTGTAAACCTAAAAACTCGTCAGATCACTTCACTTAATAAGATCTCTGAAGATATGATGAAGAGGTAAAGATCATGAAAAAATATATAATAATTATCTTTCTCTTTTTATCAATTTTGTTAACAGCAGAAGAGTTTAACATCAAAGAATTCTCTAATCCTGCAAAATACAACTGGCAAAACATGGCAGATAGATGTGAAGCGAGAAAGCAGCTAGATAACAAGCAAAAGTTACTTCAGATTTATGAATTGAATAAGCAGAAAATAATCACAAACATGGTAAAATCTGCTTTTGCTCCGGGTTGGGGTCATTACTCATCTCGCAATTACACAAAGGGACACGCTTTTATCGCTTCGGAAATCGTATTATTTGGAACAAGTTTTTATTTCTATAATCAGGCAATGGACGACTACCATAATTATGAAGATTCACATTACATCGGCGATATTAAACAATTATATCTTGATGCCAATAGCAACTATAAATATTCTCAGCTTTTCTTCAGTTTAGGAACGATCGTCTGGCTTT
>CAXCCM010000249.1:0-2222 GCA_963981005.1 uncultured bacterium
AATTACTAAATTCTTAGTTATTTCAAAATTCCTTTAGAAATCACAACTCTTTGTACCTGGTTCGTCCCTTCATAGATCTGGCAGAGTTTAACGTCTCTCATTATTTTTTCTACAGGATAATCTTTAGAATAGCCATCTCCACCCATTGCCTGCACAGCATTTGTAGCAACTTTCATTGCAACGTCTGAAGCATACAGTTTTGACATAGCAGAAAGAACAGCAATATCTTTCTGATTTGTATCATAAGCCCATGCTGCGCGCCAAGTCAGCATTCTGGCCGCTTCGATTTCGGTAGCCATATCGGCCAGCATAAAAGCTACAGCCTGATTGGCAGCAATTGGTTTGCCAAATTGAATTCTGTCTTTCGTCCAATCGCGAGATATCTCATATGCTTCTCTGGCAGCACCCAAACTAAGTGCAGCTACACCAGTTCTGGTTCTATTAAACGTCTGCATTGCCACTAAAAATCCTCGTCCTTCTTTACCTAATCTATTTTCTACCGGAATTTCAACATCGTTATATTTTATCTCGTTTTGCACAGAAGCATTTTGACCCATTTTTTTCATTTTGCTCACGATTTCTACACCCGGAAGATCAGTAGGAACGATGAAAGGCGTAAGGCTTCTGGCACCTTTTTCCGGATTTGTGAGAGCGAATACAGTGTGGAAAGCAGCAACTTCACCATTTGTGATGAAGCGCTTGTGCCCATTCAAAATGTATTTATCACCTTTTAGAATAGCGGTAGATTTGATTCCTGCAACATCAGAACCAGCATTAGGTTCTGTGAGGCAGTATGCAGCAACAGCTTGTTGTTCCTTAATAAGGCCGAAGTATTTTTTCTGTTGATCTTCTGTTCCACTAAGAAGCAAAGGTGTAAGTGCAAGTGTGTTTGCATCGATGCAAATGCCGATTCCTACACATGCAGCTCCGAGTTCTTCGGAAGTTATAGCACTCTCAAAAATTCCGTATCCGTTTCCACCCCATTGTACAGGAACAGGTCCATTCATCAAGCCTTCTTTATATGCTTGTTTAACAATATCCCAGGGAAATTCACAAGACTCATCGTACTTCATTCTGTTAGGCCGAATAAATCTATCTGCGAAATCACGGTATTTTTCCTGTATCTCTATCTGTTTATTGCTCAATGAAAAATCAATCATTATATCCTCCGTTTTTTAAATTTTTTCTATTCATTTTTTAAAAGTATTTGTGTCAAACAAAAAAACAAGAAACATATTTCAGGCACTTATTTTTTTTGGAATTGATATAAACCTAATACAGATTAAACTTTCTCAAAGCAAACATTATGAAATGGCTTACTAATAATCTGGCAAATCGGCAAACAATTTGAAGAATTATTAGATTAATAAAAAGATCTAATTGAATGCTTCAATATAAAATTTTGAATTGTATTATATCTGAATTTAATTCATTCATATTTTATTCTAAATACTAAATTTAAATATATTATGTAATTAACTATTCTATAATTTCTAATATTTATTAATTTCTTGACTCTTGAAAGTGAACATTAATTTATTTGCAACATGAAATTAAAAAAAATTGTTCTAAACACCAAAGGTTAACACATAAAATGAACAGAAATTCTAGTTACAGTACCATAATTTTATGGATAATAAACAATTATAAAAACATAGACCTTAGGAGGTAATTTTGGATATAATTGTATGTATTAAACGTGTTCCGCAAACTTCAGAAGCAGAAGTTAAAATTGATTCCACCGGAAAAGACATCGAGAAAGATCGTCTTACTTTCGATACGAATGAATCTGATACCTATGCTCTAGAGCAGGCAGCTTTGATGAAAGAAAGATTCGGTGGAGAAATCACAGTTGTTTCTCTAGGTGAAGAAGATGCAGAAGAAACTTTGCGAATTGCTTTGGCTAAAGGTGCAGATAAAGCCATCAGGATCAAAGCTGAAGATTTCGATGAACTAGATGCTTTTCAGACTTCCCAGCTTTTAAAGACAGTCATCAAAGATCTGAGTTACGACATTATTTTTGCCGGCTGTATTGCAACAGATGATGCCTATTCTCAGATCGGAGTTACTTTGGCTGAACTGTTGGAAATTCCTCATGCAGCTTTGGTGATTGATTTTGATGTGAACGAAAATAGAGCAGATGTTCGGCGTGAATTGGAAGGGGGTGTCATTGAGCATCTAGATATTGCCCTGCCAGCTCTTTTCACTATTCAAACCGGGAT
>CAXCCM010000250.1:0-2219 GCA_963981005.1 uncultured bacterium
ATGTACTTCCACCACCCAGAGTGATAACAGGATGAGCCTTTAGAAATGCTTTTTCCTTTGCTGTAAGATTAACCTTTTTAGATTCCTCTAAGGCAATTGAATCCAACCATTTATCATAAATTGTATCAAAAGTACCATTAATAATAATTCTTGATAAGCCATCATTAAGAAGTGTTAGTAATTCGGAATCTCCTTCTGTTACGGCAAAAGTGAAATCTTGTTTGAATTCCTTTATTACAGTTATTGGAATAACGTTTTCGATGCCTGCTTTTTTTAGTAATTGCATACCTATTCTCTTCTGGGTGATCACGGCATCATATTTGCCTTCTGAAACCAACCTGAAGGCTTCCTCAAAAGTTGTGGTTGTGATAATATGTTTTGAAAGTTGTTCACGCCTGATGTACTCTTCAGCATTATCTCCTTTCATTACTACGATAGTTTTACTTTTTAGATCTTCCACTGATCTGATACTGGTATTGCCTTCCTTAACAAAGATAGCTCCGTAAAGTGTTAAATATGGAACTGTAAAATCGTAAAGCGGTTCTCTTTCCGGTGTTCTACCAACTAATGGAAGTACATCGATCTTTCCTTCTGCCAGATCTGTTTTGATCTCTGACCAGGGGCCAACATAAAAAGAAACATCCCTCTCAACTGCATCGAGAGCTGCACGTAAAAGCTCTACCGAGAATCCATCTGCTTGCCCATCTTTAACAAGAGCCAGTGGGGGGTAATCATATTCTGAAGCAGATCGAATAACATCTTGGGCAAAAATGTGATTGAATATAATTATCAAAACTAATATAAATAGTAATTTATTATGCTTCATCATTTTCTTTCTCCTTCTTATCCCTTCCTCAAGCTTGTGTTAGACTTTACTTTATTAACAATCATAGTTTTAAGTTAATATCAACTTTAATCAATAAAGATCTATTGCATCAAGTTACAATCTCATATTTCTTATCTTTTCCCAATTCCTTAAGTAACTCATTGATCTCTTTACGATGATCATTTATCATCAATTCTCTATCTACTGCAGCATCATTAAAGATCTCTAGTTCAGTCATCCTCTGATTAATATTATCCTCTATTTTCTTAGATTCCGTTATATCTCTAAATTCTACAACTCGAACATCTTTTCCTTTGTAAGGAATCTTTCTTGCTTCTAATCTTAGAGGATATATTTCACCATTCTTACGAACACCAATTGCTTCATAAGGCTCTTCATATCCTGCTAAAATATTTTCCATGACTTTTTCACGTGATCCTTCTTCAATCAGCAGCAGGCCATCCATTCCAATTAGGGCTTCTCTTTTGTAACCGGTAATTTCCGAAAGACCTTTATTGCACTCTAAGATCAACCCCTTATCATGAATTGTAATTCCACCAAAGGAAGCATTATGCAGTGCTTTAAATCTGGTTTCACTTTCTTTTAATGCTTCCTCTGCATTCTTCTGCTCTGTAATGTCTATAATAACTCCATTAAAAGAAGTTGCATTGCCTTTCTTATCATAAATAATTCTTACACTATCATGAACCCAGACTATTTTGCTACTATTGGTTTTTAGCTTATATTCACTAAAGTAAAACGGATCATTTCTTTTGATTGCATCATCTAATGATAGATTTATACGTTCAATATCATCTTCAAACATTAGGCTGACAAACGATCTAACCTTATTATTAATAATTTCAGAAGCAGGATAACCCGTTAGCTCTTTAAACCCTTGACTCACAAAATTAAACGTCCAATCTTTATCGCACTTATAAGCAGCTCCAGGGATGGTTTCGGTAATTGATCTATATTGCTCTTCACTTTCTTTCAAGGCTTTTTCTGCTTCTTTATACTGTGTAATATCATTAAAGATCGTAACGATTTCATCATCGGAAAGTTTATATATGTAATTCTCTCTCCAAACCAATATATTATTCACCTCATAAGAAGTTGCTCCAAGAAATTCTGATTTACCTGTTTCTAGTACTTCATTAAAAATCTTGTCTATATCAAATTTATCTGTCGCATCCGGAAAGAGCTCAAAAATATTTTTTCCCAACATTTCATCTTTGCTCAAAGTATCCATTTTTTCACCAGCTTTATTGTAATTGGCCAATATAAAATTATTGTTTTGCTTTTTCCAGATTCCACATCCTATACTCATACTATCGAATAGGTTCCTGAATTTCATTTCGCTTTCTCTGAGTGCGTTTTCCGCTTGTTTACG
>CAXCCM010000251.1:0-2193 GCA_963981005.1 uncultured bacterium
ATCTCATAAATATCTGGTGTAAATTCACCCATATTTGTTTCTACTAAAATGTAGGAAGTATCTGCAATACATAGTTTTTTACTGATCTTCTCTTCCATGCCAGGATTTAAAAAGATCTCCCCACCCTTATGAAGATTGATATTTAAATCTGATGTTGCTTTTACAATTTCTTTATATTGTTTATTGATGATTTTTGCATCAGTTTGAACATAGCTATTCATGTAATGAGGTGTGAGAACAATATCTGTAACACCTTTATCAATCATATTTGTGATATGTTTTATAGAAAGCTCAAGACTATTAGAGCCATCATCACAATTGTGAAGAATGTGTGTGTGAATATCTATCATTATCTTTTTATACTATGAATCGCGTCAGCAAATTCCCGAATTAATTTTGGATCAGGATTATCTTCCAGCACATTTCCGGTCACAATAAAATCTGCACCTGCTTTTGCTTTTTTCATTGCTACATCAGGTGTTTTTATACCGCCACCAAGTATTATTGGAAGATCAACATTCTTTCTAACTGCGCTAACCATTTCATCGGTTGCAGCATACTGTGCTCCACTTCCGGCATCCATATAGATTAGCTTCATGCCTAAGTATTGTCCTGCTAAAGCATGTGCAACAGCTAGATCATTTTTTGTTCTTGGAAGCGGCAAACTTCCGCTCATAAATTGAACAGATGTACTATTGCCAGATTCGATTATCATATAAGCTGTACCAATTGCTTCTAGCCCATAATGCTTTATAAGTGGTGCAGCACGAACTTGTTCACCAATTAGCATTTGCGGATTCCTACTTGTAACTACACTTAATAGAAGTAGCGCATCTGCATGAGGAGATACAAAATCAAAAATCCCAGGGAATATTAAAACTGGGATATCAACACTCTCTTTAATGATCTTCAAATTAGATTGGAATTTATTGTTCACCATTATACTTCCGCCAACTAACAAACCATCAGCTCCATTTTCTTCACACATTTTAGCAAAATCTTTTGTTTCATCAGCTTGTAATTCATCGGGATCTAACAGACAGAAATAATTAGCTCGCTTTTTTGCAAGATCCAAAAGTTTATTATAAATTTTCATTTCACCCAACCCATAAAATTATTAGTAGCATTAACATATTTATTTTCATTAGAGATGAAGCATTTGCAAATCTCTTTGTTTCACTTTTCCTTAAAATATAATTTATCAATATCACAAGTGGTAGGGAGATCCCTGCTGAAAAAACTATAAAAGTCTTAAGGCTGATCACATTCTCAGTAAATAGAAATACTGAATACAAAATGATTGCAAATACAGGTATTATTGATACAATTGCAATATTCTTCCTGCCTATTTTCACAGCAAGAGTTTTAGCACCCAATTTAATATCACCTTCTATGTCTTCACCATCCTTTACGATTTCTCTAATAAAAGTATATAGAAAAGCAAAAATTACAATAATCATAGAATTTTTTAAATTATTGTTGCATAAACCACCGTATAGGAACGTACTCGCGGTTGTATAGGCAACCAGAATATTCCCAACCAAAAAACTCATTTTAAAAGTTTTTGCATAACTAAATAGAAGTAGGCTGTTAATTATTGCGATGAGAACACAATAATAATTCTGGGTAAAATAGCTGGCTGTTATTCCAAGAATAAATAGTGTAACAGAAAAAATATAAGCTGCTTTTGGTGTTATTTTGCCTGAAGGTAGAACTCGATCTGGTCGGTTAATAATATCGATAGGAATATCGAAAAAATCATTAATCACATAACCTGCAGCTGCTATGAGAACAGCAGAAATTGCTGCAAATAATATTGGGAATAAATTGCTGGCTGATGATTGATAGTACGCCCCGAAAAATACAGAAATAATTACAAATAAACAATTAAAGGGACGAATTATCTTTAAAAAAGCCATCGTGTAATTTTATGGTAACCGATCTTTTACAATATTCACAAATTCCAAAAGGACATCATTTGCTTTCATATTTTTCACAAGATTGTAGCAATCTCGAAGAAGTTTCTCTGCTTTCATTTTAGATTTCTCCAAACCTAATAAAGATGGGTATGTTGCTTTATGACCTCTAGAATCTCCACCAGGATTTTTTCCAAGTACTTCAAAGCTTCCAACTTCGTCCAAAATATCATCCACTATCTGATAAGCAAGACCTAGATTCAAAGCAAAATTACTA
>CAXCCM010000252.1:0-2167 GCA_963981005.1 uncultured bacterium
TTCTGCAAGGTATTGGAATGGCAATGTTTGAGGATGTGATTTATTCTGATGATGGAAAAATGCAAACTAACAATTTTATGAAATACAAAATTCCAAATAGAAAAGATGTGAAGAAAATTACTGTTGAGTTTGCAGAAAGTTATGACCCAGCAGGACCATACGGTGCAAAATCTGTTGGTGAAATTGGAATTGACACACCACTTGCTGCTATTGCAAATGCAATTTACAATGCTGTTGGAGTAAGAATTCGTTCGGTTCCACTAACACCAGAGAAAATTCTAAATGGAATTAAGAGTAAATAATGAAGAATGGAATGATAGATGGAAAAAAATAAATATTATTTTGAATGTACCACTTGTGGTGCAAAATATGAACAAAATGAAGTTACATACCTTTGCCCCGTTTGCGAAAAAGAGAATACTCCAGATATCCCACCAAAAGGAATTTTAAAAACTTTGTATCATTATGGTAAGATCAAGAATTTAGCAAAATGGTACAAACTTTTCGATAAACTTAAGGCAAAAGAATATCGGGAGCTTTTACCAATTAATTCTGAGCGTAGCCTTTCTTGGCTTAAGGTTGGGAAAACACCTCTTTATAAGATCAGCTCTACAAGTATTCCCATTAACAAGAAAAAACAAAAACGTATTTATGAGATCTTCTTAAAAGATGATTCACAAAATCCGACCTTTTCTTTTAAAGATAGAGCTTCTGAACTAATTTGCGCTTATGCAAAAGAGCAGGGAATAGATACAATTGTAGCAGCATCAACTGGAAATGCTGGATCATCTCTAGCAGGAATTTGTGCTTCTCAAAAGCAAAATGCAATTATCTTTACTCCTGCTTCTGCACCAAAAGCCAAGCTTACTCAAATATTAATGTATGGAGCTCAACTTATTCCGGTAGATGGCAGTTATGATGATGCTTTTGATCTGAGTATTGAAGCAACAAAAAAAATTGGATGGTATAATAGAAATACTGCTTATAATCCATTCACAATTGAAGGTAAGAAAATAGTTTCATTCGAGATATTTCAGCAAATGAGACAGCAACTTCCCGATCGAGTTTTTGTTCCAGTTGGAGATGGTTGTATAATTTCTGGAGTATTCAAAGGATTTGAAGATCTTCTAAAGTTAGACCTCATTAAAAAGATCCCAACTATTGTGGCTGTACAATCTGAAAAAAGTGATAACATCGTTCGCAATCTGGATAACGATAAATTCGTTACTAAGCCAAGTACAACCATAGCAGATTCCATCGCTGTTGATATTCCAAGAAATTACTGGATGACAAAGAAATTCATGGATGAATATGCTGGAGAATCGGTTATAGTAAGTGATGATGAAATAATTTCTGCATCAAAAGTACTGAGTGAAAACACTGGTATTTTCTCTGAACCGGCAGCAGCAACAGCTTTTGCAGGAATCATGAAGTATGCAGAAAAAGAACTGATTGACGAAAAATCTAAAAATGTAGTGTTACTTACAGGCAGTGGTTTAAAAGATCTAAATTCAGTTCAGGGAATTATTGATATTCCTAAACCGATAAAAAAATTGGATGAAATAAAATTGTAGTCTTTAATAATTTGAGGTATTTATGAAATGTGTTAAAAAATTTGATACCCGACCAAAATTAGACGGATCCTGGAAGTTTATAGATGATTATACTTACGATGATATTTTGCATGGACAATTGCTCTATTCCACTTGTCATCATGGTTATATAAAGAAAATAAGTTTCCCAAAAAACTATAACCTTTCTGAATTCACAATGGTTTCACCAAAAGATATTCCGGGTGAAAATATTGTACCTGAACCTGTTTGTGATCAACCATTTATGGTAGATGATGAGGTTATGCATTACGGTCAAGTAATCATGGGTATCGCACATTCAAACCGAAAATTACTCCTCAAATTTATTAAAGAAACAAAAATTGAATATGAAGAACTTCCTGCAATAACCGGAATTAAAGAATGTTTAGATAATGAAGAGAATCATTTTGGTAAAGAATCAACCATTGATCACAGAACAGATAAGATGCCGAAAGAAGAATGGATATACCATCATAATATTTATTACACACCTCATCAAGAGCAGGCTTATTTAGAACCTCAAGGTGTAATTTCTGTGTATGATAAAAAAGCAAATAATATGTTCATTAGAATAA
>CAXCCM010000253.1:0-2159 GCA_963981005.1 uncultured bacterium
AAATAGGAAGCTGATGATGGCTGGTGCTATGATGCCGCCAATGCCGAAAAAAGCATGTAGAACTCCGTAATTTTGGTATTTGATATCTAAGTGCGCAAATATTGTTGAGGTATTTGTAAGCCCGAAAGCGGTATTGATTCCAATAAGAACGATGCCGATTAGCAAAAAGTAAATATTATTAGAAAAAGCTAAGATCGAAACGGCAATTAAACCAATTACCAGGAAATAAAGGTTGAGTCTTTTTAACCCCATTTTTGCTGATACAGAAGCGAGTAGAACATTTGTGATAAATCCTGCTAATGTACCAATAATTGGGATTATAGATGATTGAGCAATTGTAAGATCAAACTCTTTTTGGAAGGTGGTAATGAGCGCAGGAATAGATACAGCAGCAATTGAGATAAGTATCATCTGCCAGAGAACAAGTATTCTAATTTTTTTATCTTTATTCATAATATTTTTGAAATTTTTAAGACTGCTATTTTGCGTCAATGTAAAAAATATTGCATGTAAACATGAATGATTAAGCGTTGTTTAAGTTAATTAATAATTGTATTTTATTAATATTGGAATTAATAGGTCATCTGGGAAAATCAGCAGCATTTTTCTTTACCCATTCTAAAGCAGCTTCTTTTCCACTAAGGACTCTCCCTTCATTTTTTAGCACTTCTCTTTTATAATGTTCAATATAGCAAATTTGTTCAACCATCCGAATGCCAAATTCTGTATGTTCATCATTAAATGTTACACCAATTTCATAATGGTCATCTACCTTGTTACACCAGGTTACAACTCCATTAGCTTCAAATGCAGGTTCGCGAATGTGGATCTGTAAACTTATAATGGTCCCTGCTTTAATAGATTCTTTAGAATTAAAGCAGAGACCACCATGACCTATATTCTTCAGTTTCTCTTTAGTATATTCAACAGCGTCACTATGTTTATGTGCAATCGGAATGTCCGATGGATGACGAATGAAACCTCTCATAAGAGAACTTTTAGCTTAATAAGATTTTATTTTTGAATAACGAGTTCTTCTGTTTCTCCAGTTGCTCATTAAATTTCTATACACATTCTCATGCTTAAGCTCAATAACTTCAATTTTAGGAATGAACTTATCTAGAATTTCTATCTCATCCGCTTTTATGTTCAATCCTTCATGAAGTTTTTCTTTAATGATATATTTTTTTGCACGCTTTGGAAGAATTCTATAGAGAAGTGCAAAATCTTCAGTTTTAAGTGCAAATTCTTTAGCTAGTAATTCAATGAATTCCTTCTCTTTTGGATGAAACTCACCATCAGCAATAACGAGTAATATAGAAGTTTCCATGATCAACATTTTATGATCATACGAAGTTATGTCATTTATGAGTTCTTTAATTGGTGTAGGTGTTTCAAACTCTTTTTCAATTTCAGCTCGTTGTTCTTCTGTAAAAGCAACATTCAAAAAGGCATCATCGAAAGCCTGCTTCTCCTCGGGAAGGATCTTCCCATCTTGCCAGGCTGCGCTAATAACAACTTTTGCAACATTCAATAAATTTGGAAGATTCTCAGGTATTACCTTTTGCATAAGGTTATCTGCAAGAACTTCATTATTATCAAGATTAACAAGTTTCCCCGTTTTTCTGCCTGCTTCATCAATAGTAACAGAAAACGAGTAGTTATCATTTAAGAAATATTCCCATACTTTATTTGCCATTTATCCTCCCTAATTTCCATACATTTTTAGTACATCTAATAAATTTCAATTATATATTTATTGTCAAAAGTTTTTATATATTTAGTTGATATAGCTGAATCACAAGATCTTATAATCATATCGAAATTTCGTTCAGTTTCTTTCTCAGTATTCGTATTACATGGTCTTTTTCCCTTATTATTTCTTCATGTTTAACAATTGTCTGTTGATATTTTTTGCTAACAATATCTTCATAAGCTAAAATGAATTTGAGAGAGAGCTTGATCCTATCGGTGAGCTGAGCCAGTGCAAGTTTATCTTTCTTATTATAAAGCGATTTATCTGCCTTTTTACCAAGAGCTAAAAACCATTTGTGATCTGGGTCATTAATTATTGGAATTATCATTGAGAAGCTGGAGATCTCTTGTGGGTTTTCATTTGTAGCACCATTATTTATTTGGATCCTATTCTCTAAAAGCAA
>CAXCCM010000254.1:0-2145 GCA_963981005.1 uncultured bacterium
CCATGCAGGCCAGCAAGCTGAAAAAACAGGTTGCGCGCATAGAAAAATCACCACGGCTCGGTGGTGCTTCACTTCACACTGGTACAATTCCTTCCAAATCACTGCGCGAAACTGTGATGCATCTGGCTCTCCTGCGTCAGCAAACTCATGGAATTGAGATTAATTTTAAAGAAAATCTAACAATCCAGGAGTTGATGTACCGCAAAGAAATCGTGGAAAACGATTGCAATCTTAACATTCCGCTTTATGTAGAATAAATTATAGATGACAATTTGCTAAGTGTAGAAGTTGCAATGGATGACTTGAAGCAAGCCTGGGAAGTAGCCCAAAGTGCTGAATCTGTTTTCAAACAGAAATTGAAAGAATTTGGTGTGAAATGAATTCAGATCAAATTAATCAAATATTATCTAAAGGTGAAGGTAAACGCATTGAGTATAAAGAATCTAAAAATGCTCTGCCTTCGGATTTATATGATTCCATTGTCAGTTTAGCGAATACTGAAGGTGGAACTGTTATTTTAGGTGCAGACAATGACGGCAATACTACCGGAATTAATCCTGAAAATACGGTTCAATTTATATCAGACATTGCTACTGCTTTGAATAGTCCGGATTGTGTTTCGCCATCTCTCTTTTTGGCACCGGAATCCATTGAACACACAGATGTGAATATTATCATTATTGATGTCCACAGAAGTTCTGTGCTACATAATCATGCTGGAAGAATTTACTGGCGGGACGGCGATGCAGATCTAGATATCACAGATGATCAAAGCAAGATAAGTGAACTCTATTTTCAAAAACGAAATTCATTTTCCGAAGCGATAATTTATCCTGCGCTCAACATAGAAGATTTATCTGACAACTTATTTCAGCAAGCAAAAGCAATCATTCGTGGACTTAATGCAAACCATCCTTGGCTATCCATTTCTTTTGAACAATTATTGAGAGAAGCATCGTTATTTGTTAAAGATTTTCATACAGGGAAAGAAGGACTCACATTAGGGGCTGCTCTGATTTTTGGCGAAGATTCCGTAATCCAAAATATTCTTCCTGCCTATAAAGTGGAAGCCATGGTTCGCAGAGATAATGTGGACCGCTGGGATGACCGAATTACACTGCGAACAAATCTAATTCACACCTATCAAAAACTGTTGGAATTTATTCGGAAACATCTTCCGGAAAAATTTTATATGGAAAAGGGGCAGCGGAAAGATTTGAGAGAAGCTATCTTTCGTGAAGTGATCGGTAATTTAATCGTGCACCGTGAATATACTGATGCCAGATCATCCGATTTAATTATTACCCAAAAGGATGTAGTTACCACCAATCCCAATAATCCTATTTTTCACGGTCCGTTAGATCCAAAACGCTTTACACCTTATCCAAAGAACCCCAATATCCGAAAATTCTTTACGGCGTTTGGTTGGACGGATGAAATTGGTTCCGGCGTTCGGAATACGAATAAATATCTGAAACATTATGTCCCAGGAGCCGAACCTTTATTTGTGGAAAATGAGCTGTTCCGTATTCAAATTCCAATGATATTTGTTACTTTAGCCATATTCTTCCAACCGCTTCATAATTGGTTAGATTTACCCACTGAATCACAATCACATCTTGAAAATGGATTGCAGCATATTCAGTTGGATTCAGCGTTTGAATCGATAGGTTTTTCAGAGTTGATTTTGCATTTGGTACCAAGCTGGAACGAAAAAGGTACCAAGCTCCCGGAATTGAAATGGCCTGATAAACAGATACTTACGAAAGCAGACATAAAAAAGGTGCCTGGCTGGAATAAAAAAGGTACCAGGCTCATGCATAAAAAAATTGTTTATCTGATTAAGATCCTTATCTTAACTTCAAAACCATTAGAATTAGATAAAATAATGACCTGGATAGATTATAAAAACAGAAAATCATTCAGGGATAATTATCTTTTCCCACTACAAAAAGTTGGATTTCTTACTTTAACCATTCCTGAAAATCCAAGTGATCCAAACCAAAAATACAGCATCACAGAAAAAGGGAAACTGTTCCTTGCAAGGCTGGATTTTTAACATGACCCAACAGAAATCATAAAAACATCTCTGGAACGCAGCCTGGATTTTTACACAAGAATTTTAGGAATGAAGGTTCACCGTAA
>CAXCCM010000255.1:0-2121 GCA_963981005.1 uncultured bacterium
TCAATTTATATTTACTATTATTATTGCAAATACTGTGCCAAATAAGTTGAAGAAAAAAAAAGGTTTTTTGATTTCACACAACTACAATTGATTGAAGAAGTTAGTCTCTCAAATATATAGTTTTGCTTCTTTGGGTTTTATGGAGTTATTCTCAATTGTGCCCTTATTGAGACAATTATGGACAAAAATGTCACATCATGAAAGTGGTATGTTTAAATATTTAATTTTCCTATATAATGTCTTTCTATTTATGTTTAATTTCTCTGCAGCTCTACTTTTATTCCCATCCGATTGTTTGATAGCTTTTATTATTAAATCTCTCTCAACATTATCTATGATCGATTCGAAAGAAGCATTACTATCAAAGTTTAAATAATCATTACTTTTCTCATTCACTTCGTTTTTAATAGAGAGAACATCAGGAGTTATCTCATCAGATTCCTCTAATAATACAGCACGCTTTATCACGTGCTTAAGTTCTCTAACATTGCCTAACCATTCATAGTTCAGTAATATCTTCATAGCTTCTATAGATATACCTTTTATGCTTTTATTTAAATCAGTATTAGATTCATTTACAAATGCTTTTGCAAGCATGGGAATATCATCACTTCTTTCTTTTAATAGTGGTAATTGGATCTCAAATTCGTTCAATCTATGGAATAGGTCGCTACGAAACTTCCCTTTTGCAATTTCTTCTTTGAATTGAAGATTGCTAGTAGCAATGATTCGTACATCAATTGCAATAGGTTTTTTCCCACCGAGATGAGTGATTTTGCGTTCTTCAAGTGCACGTAAGAGTTTTGCTTGTCCCTCAACTGGAAGATTGGTGATCTCATCTAATAATAGCGTTCCACCATTTGCCTCTTCAAATTTCCCAATTCGCTTTGAATCTGCTCCGGTGAATGCACCCCTCTCATGACCAAATAATTCACTCTCTACCAATGTATCTGGAATTGCCCCACAATCAACTGCAACAAATGGTTTTTTATCTCTCTCACTTTGTGAATGAATAAGATTTGCAACAACCTCTTTTCCTGTACCACTTTCACCTTGAATTAAAACACTCATATTTGTAGGAGCAACCAGATCAACCTGGCGTATAACTTTTTTCATTTCAAAACTCTGTCCCAATTCCTTCCTGGCGACACTCTCTTTATTTATCTGTTTTTTTAATGATTCAACTTCAAGGCATAAAGAGCGAGTTTTTAATGCTTTTTTTATAGTTAAAATAAGATCATCATTATTAAATGGTTTAGTTATATAGTCATAAGCGCCTTTTTTCATGGCATGTACAGCATCAGTCACATCGGCAAAGGCTGTTATCATTATTACAAGTTGATTTTCATTGAGCTTAAGGATATTATTAAAAACCTCCATACCATTCATTCCAGGTAATCTCATATCAAGTAAAACAAGATCAGGCATAATAGTTTTGTATTCTTTAACGCCAAGTTTACCGTCACCTGCTACTATTGTTTCAAAACCTTCATCCTGTAAAATGGTACTGAGTAAAAATTGCATATCTTTATTGTCTTCAACTATCAATATTCTTTCCATAATCTCCTATCCTTTCGCTTATGTGTTAATTGGAAGTTTAATTGTGAATTTTGCACCTTCACCAATTCTACTTTCTACATCTACATCACCATTATGAGCTGTAATAACTTGAAAAATAAATGACAATCCCAATCCTGTTCCCTCATCTTTCGTTGTATAAAAAGGATCAAAGATCTTTTCGATCTCATCACTTGGGATACCTTGTCCATTATCTTCGAATGTCACATTGATATTTTCATTATTCAAGGCTGCTTTTATTTTAAGCACTCCCCCGCCCTTCATAGCATCATTTGCATTTAATATCAGATTTAAGAATGTCTGTTCAATCCATTTTGCATCAAGATTGATTTTTGGAAGATCCATATCAATAGATAAATCGATCTTAACCTTATTTTGCTTTACTCTCGCTTCAACCAGATCAATTGATCTTTTTATGATGTCTGAGATATTTTCTGTTTTTAATTCAATCTCTCTAGGAGTTGCAAAGTCAAGAAGCTCTTTAATGATTTTATTAGCATTCTGAGAATTACGTAAAATTATCTCTAAATATTGTACAATCTG
>CAXCCM010000256.1:0-2110 GCA_963981005.1 uncultured bacterium
AGTCAGTTCTTTTATCTTAGGTTTTATGTCTTGTGCCTCTTTTTGTATTTCAGCTTTTACTTCCTCAGTTTTATCATGCATCGTTATCGCTGTACTCTGCTGTGGCTCAACATTTCTTTTGTTCAGTAATTGTTGAGTATGAATAGGTTTAGGTTTTACAACTTCTGTTTTAACAGGTGTTCCTGTATTTATTGAATCGATAAGCTTATCAAGTGATTGTAGTTCTGCTAAACGAGATATTTTAATGAATGCCATTTCAGTAACCAAAATTGGATTGCTGCTATTTTTTATATCCATTTTTGTTTTTATTAGAATCGTCATAATGTACAAGAGATCGCTATCTTCAAATTTACCAGAGATTTCTGTCATCTGTTTTCTGTTAGCTTCCGATATAGTTGGAATATCTATTTGAAGCTTTAAAAGAAGTAAATTCCTAATATAATCAAGCATTCCATTTAAGAATTCCTGAATATCATTTCCTTTCTCTAAAATATCATGAAATAATTCAATGATCTCAGATGCATTTTTATCTAAAATAGAAACAAGTATCTTGTGAAATACGTCTGTATGAACAATCCCGAAAATAGAGAGAACATCAACAAGAGAGATGTAATCTTTACCATAAGCCAAAACCTGATCCATCAGTGACAACGCATCACGCATACTACCATCCGCTTTCTTCCCAATTGCAAATAAAGCTTCAGGATCAATTGATATTCCATCTATCTTACAGATTGAACTCAACCGATCTATAATTGCTGGAATGGGAATTCTTTTACAATCAAATCTTTGACATCTTGATATAATTGTTGGAATAACTTTATGAGGTTCGGTTGTAGCAAAGATGAATACAACGTTCAGAGGTGGTTCTTCCAATGTTTTAAGAAGCGCATTAAAGGCATTCTTAGAGAGCATGTGAACCTCATCAATAATGTATATCTTATTTCTTGAATTAGCGGGTGCATACATCAGCTCTTTTTGCAGATCACGAATATCTTCTACACCTGTATTGGATGCACCATCGATCTCAATAACATCAGAGGAATTTCCTTGTGTTATCTCGGTACAATTTTGGCATACGTTGCAAGGAGAAGTTGTTGGACCATCGTTAAGGCAGTTCAGGCTTTTCGCAAAGATCCTTGCTAATGATGTTTTTCCTACACCTCTGGGTCCTGTAAAAAGATATGCCTGTGCGGTTCTATCCATTTCAATTGTATTCTTAAGTATCTTTGTTATATGATCTTGTGCATATACTTCATCAAATGTTTGTGGTCTGTACTTTCTTGCTAATATCAAATATGCCATTTATTCCTCATTTACTAATTTTCACTTTTTGGAATTTCAATTACAGCTGATATTTGTCAATTAAAAACCTCTTGGATCTTATAGGAAATTGATAAATATTGCAATTGGTTGGAATTTTATTTTTTCTTGACTCTGCAATGGTGTTTTTTTTCTTCAATTGCATATGCAGAAGTGGCGGAATTGGTAGACGCGCTAGGTTCAGGGTCTAGTGAGCAATAGCTTGTGGGGGTTCGAGTCCCCCCTTCTGCACCAATTTTTTGAAACAATTGTTATTTAAGTGAAACATAGTTAATCCTGATCTGGCAAATCTTCTGACTTTCTCATAAAAAACTATTATTACTTGACTCGTGGATATCAAAATTTTTTAAGCAAAATTATTAATATTTTATAAGGATGAAAATATGTATTACTATAAAAAGATCTACACACTTATCTTTTTCTTGATTCTCGCATTTTTTCTTAATGCTCAGGTTAAACTCACTGTTGTTAATTTTCAAGCGAAAGGTATCTCTTCAAATGACGCTTCGATATTAACAGATAGATTTAGTAACATCCTGGTCAAGCTTGATTCAATTAAAGTTTATGAAAGAGAAAATTTAAACCAAATCATTTTAGAACAAGGATTTCAGCAAACTGGATTTATTTCTGACGATAGTATTATAGAACTTGGCAAATTAGTTGGAGTAGAGCAGATCGTTAGCGGGAGCGCTAGCTTCATTGGTAAGACATATACTGTTACAGCAAAGATTATCGATGTAAAAACTGGTGAGATTCTAAATTCCTCATCAATCGATCATCAAGGCAG
>CAXCCM010000257.1:0-2087 GCA_963981005.1 uncultured bacterium
ATCGCTGCAGTAATTAAAAGTGGTCCAAGAGTTCTTGCAAGCTCTCCTCCCAGCATATAATAACTCATACCTTTCCCAACTTGATCTGCAGAAACGTGTTTGATCATTACCGGAGATGGAACATGAAAAAGTGTGTTGCTGATCCCGGCAACAAAGAGCAGAATTAGAACTATTGGGTAACTGGGAGCAATTCCCAACAAACTCATGGCAATACCTGTAATAGCAGGAGTTAATATTACAAAATATCGCACACAAATCCTATCTGCTATTAATCCAATAAATGGATTAAAAAGTGAAGGGATCTTTCTAGCAATATCCAATAGTCCTGCCATTGAAAGTGAAATACCCAGTTTCGCGATCAGGAGCGGGAGAAGCGGGGCTAAAAAGGAGGAATATATGTCATGAGATAGATGTGCAAAAGAGACGAGTAGCACATTTCCAAATTGAAATTTTTTCTTGTTTTTCATATAATCCTTTTTCTTTTTTGATTAAAATCCTACTAATAGTCCAATAATTCCTACAATTGCACCAAAAATAATATTAACAGCTTTCACTGAGAAAAATCCTCGTTTAGAATCAGCCAACATCGGTATCATACCATGACCATCCTGCACGATCGAGCTTGCCAGCAAAACACTAAAAGGTATAGTTCCAGCGGCAAATAATGTAACGAAAACAAGATGTGGACCAGATTCTGGAATTATACCTACAAGCAATGCTATTGCTAAAATTATGAACATGTTGCTTGCAATCCAACTATTTATATCAATAAATTCAAGTAAAATATGAACTACAAGTAAAGTTCCAAAAGTCCACAAGAAGATCTTAGGAATATGAGTAACGACAATGTGCTTCCAAAGGTGTTCCTCTAAAAAATGCTCGGGTACAGTAATAACAATAAGAAGAGCAATAAATGAAGTCATCAATATTGAAATTCTAACCCAGTTCCATTTTTCTGGCCCGATCTCACCGGTTGCAGTTCCTAATAAAAAGAAAGTAATGATAATGAGCATTAGAATTCGTGGAATTGATTTTGTCTTGAAATTTGAGAACAAATTCTTGTGTGGATAACAATCACATTTCTCTTCCTCGTGAATTGGAAATCTATTTTTTGCGAATTTGGATTCAAAATATCTCGGGGAGACAAATTTATCAGTGATAAAACCAGCAATAATTCCAACAATAAAGATAATAGTTGTGAGTAGAATCGCTTTTTGCGGGAACATTGCCAGCATTATAAACGCTTCATCTCCACTGGTTGCAATCATTGCTGTTACAACAGCTCCAAAAGAGATGATACGATGTGAAAATAAAGTTATTGCAGTAAATGCACCCAAACATCCAGGAATTGCACCAAGAAAGGCAGCCAGAAAATATTGCTTCCATTTGGATTTTGCAAGGTTATTATGCCATATTCCTTTCGTTTGAACATTAATGTATTCAATGATGAGCATCATCACAAATACAAAACCTGTTATCATTAGTGCATGCTTTAGAACTTCAATTACAATATTCATATTAATTATGTCCAATTTAGAATATTAAAGACTAAACACTTTGAAATCTAGAACTATTTCAATTCACCATTCTTATAGGCATTATAAGCTTCTTTTACTGTCATCTCGCCGGCTCCAACAAATACTTTTGTTCCAGTCTGAGTAACAACAGCTGCAGCATTTCCACCCGGTCCGTTACCTGTTATGAGTATATTCACACCAAATTCTGCCATTTTCTGTGCTGTTTTAGGACCGGCGCCGTGTGCTTCATTTGCAATTGCACGATTGTCATAAGTTTCAATTTTTTCAGTTTCTTCATCATAGATAAAGAAGAACTCAGTTCTTCCAAATCTTGGATCCATTTTAGAATCCCATTCTGTTCCTTTTGCCGTGAGTAAAATTTTCATTTAATCTCCTTTTGAGCTCACTGATCATCACGGAATACACGGATAAAAAATATCCATATTTTTCTGGTACATCTGTGATTTATATTTCCTTTATTATTTTCCAACTATCTTCTAAAATCTGCTTTATATTCCCATTATCAAATTCTACAATTGTTTTTCCCATTGTCATAGCTTTTGTGAAATT
>CAXCCM010000258.1:0-2082 GCA_963981005.1 uncultured bacterium
TTTTAAAAGAAAGATCTGCAATTCCCGGTAACTCTGTATACCTTACAATAGATAAGGAAATACAGGAAATATTGGAAGAAAAACTGATCGTAGGTTTAAAAGAGTATAAAGCAAAAAATGCAATTGGCATTGTAATGGAACCTCATTCAGGTGAAATTTTAGCTATGGCCGGACTTAATGAAGATCATAAAAAGAGATCAGCAAAAGAGCTCAGGGCAGTAACAAATATTGCTGCTTCATTCATGTTTGAGCCGGGTTCAACCTTAAAACCAATTACAGCTCTTCTTGCTTTAGAAAAAAATATTTATAAACCAACAGATCAAATTGATTGCACAGATTATCATCTTGAATATGAATCGGAAGAGCGAGTGATTAAAGATGATCACAAATATAAAACACTAAATTTTAAGGATATTATTGCTTATTCAAGTAATGTTGGAATTAGCAAGATAGTTGAAGAGATAGGAAGCAAAGTTCTTTATGAGCGTATGATAGCAATGGGATTCGGCCATAAAACAGGTTCAAATATTTCTGGTGAAGCATCCGGAATTTTTAGAAAGCTAAGAGATTGGCAAGGATTTTCGCTTCATTCAATATCTTTTGGGCAGGAAATTTCTGTAAGTGCATTGCAGCTTGCAAATGCATATTGCTCTCTTGCAAATGGTGGAAAAGTTTTGCAACCGCGCATCATTAAAGAGATTAGAGATAAAAACAACAAAGTAATTACCGCATATAAACCAAAAGTTATGAGAAAGATCTCCGATAAACGATCTTTAGATACTTTAAAAGTTTTTCTTAAAAGTGTTGTAGATTATGGAACAGCAACAGGCACAAAATTAGAACATATTGCCATAGCCGGTAAAACAGGTACTTCCGAGAAGGCTATAAGCGGTAAAGTTGGATATGAAGAGGAGAAATATACATCCGTTTTCGCTGGATTCTTCCCAGTAAATAAACCAGAATATGTAATGGTAATTGTTTATGATGAAGCCGATTATAAATCTTATGCGTATTATGCTTCTCTTTCGGCAGTTCCTACATTTAGAGATGTTGTAAAAAAAATGGTGAATCTACCAGATACTGATATAATTGCAAATGTAAAAGAAGATAGCAAAAAGTTTATTTTTGCTCCAGATGTAACGGGAATGGAATTGGAAAAAGCAATTAATACACTACAAAAAGAAGGAATAAATTTCGTAACAAGAGGTACCAATAAGAACAAAATAGTAATCGATCAATATCCAAAACCAAATACTTCTTTTGATAAAAATGAGACTATCATCCTTAATCTTGACAATAAACAAGATACAGCTCAATTGAATGTTGATAGTTACGCAATGCCAAATCTAATAGGGCTAAGCCTTAGAAAAGCAATTGCTATATCTAATAGAAGTAACGTTAAACTGATGATCCGAGGGAATGGAATTATCACAGTCCAATCAATAAATCCGGGCTCTAGTATTAAATTTGGAGATGTATGTACAGTAACGGCAAAATGATCTCTACTGCACAGATAATTGCAGAACTTAAGAAACATGAACTTCTTATAGAAGCCATAAATACAGATCCATTAAAAGAATATTCAGGTATTCAAACTGATTCAAAAAGTATAAAAAAAGGTTTTGTTTTTGTTTGTATTTTCGGTTTTATAGTTGATGGACACGATTATGCTAAAATTGCTGTTAAGGAAGGTGCTGAATTATTAGTTGTTGAGAGAGAATTGGAAATTGATATTCCACAAATTGTTGTTCTAAATGCTCGTAAAGCAACCGCTATATTAGCAGCATTGTTCTTTGATGATCCTTCTAAAAAACTTAAAATAATAGGAATAACCGGAACAAATGGGAAAACAACTATTGCAAATATTTTAGAACAAATTTTATTAGGAAATGGAAAGAATGTTGGTTTAATTGGAACCCTAGGGTACTCGATAAATGGAGTTATTTACAAATCTGACAGAACAACTCCCGATATATTAGACCTAAATACGATATTCTGCAAAATGATAGATGAAAATGTTGAATTTGTTATCATGGAAGTCTCATCACATGCACTCTCTTTAGATAGAACATTCGCAATACA
>CAXCCM010000259.1:0-2040 GCA_963981005.1 uncultured bacterium
ATATTAAAAGCTAATTATAAAGAGACACCATTTGATGAGTTCTTCCCATTAAACAGTGTTGCAATTCCACAACCCAGATACCCAAATACAAAAGAACATCCATCTCTACTCTTTAAAAAAGAGAATGCCCATTTGATCCGATCCAGATTTTATCGAGAACCCTACAAAAGCTGGGGAGAAAATATAATCGAGCGAGCATTAACAAACAATCATGATCTTACATCACCTTTACTCTATGAATTATTGAGAAGTGAGGGAGCCAAAGCAAATGCGTTTGCTTATTTTCTAACTTTTGATAATGATTTTCTTGAGACTGCCAAAGCAGCACTACTAAATATCGGTGATACTCTTCCACCTGTATCACCTGAGGGACAAAATGATAGAGTTGGTTGGGGAGATTGGATGAGAGCTGCACAAGCACTCAGAAATTTTGCAGTTACTTATGATCTGATCTATTGGGAACTTACCGAACAGCAACGTGAGATCATTGAAAATAAAATGATGAAACAGGTTGAACAGCATCACAGGAACTTCAGAAAATTCCCACGTAACTTAAATAAAGTTGAAATATCGTCAGGAATTGGAATTCCAAAAAATAATCACATAATAGAAATTGCTGCGGGAGTTGCTACAGTTACTTTAGTAATCGACAATTCAAGATGCAAAAAGTACTTTAATGATGCGATAAGAGAGTTACAATATGGTTTAGCAATGATCGATGTAGATGGGTCTTATCGAGAAGGAGCTAACTATGGAAGATTCGTTGCATCAATAATCTTCCCTTTGGCTCATTATATTAAAAACATAACTAATACTAACATTCTGAATTCACCTCGTATTAAAAAGTTCACTCGCTGGCTTATTGATATGGAAAAACCTGATGGAACAATTCCGCTCTTTGATGATGCATACAGCATGTTCTTCCCATTTCAACCTTTAGGCTCTGGTTTAACAAATTATGAGCATGAGCTGTTTTATCTATTTGAAAAAAATGCAGAAAATTTTAGAGATAATGACCTGATGTTTATTGATGCTTTCTGTGGTTTTGATGATAGAACTTTTCCTCAAGCACCGAACTATGATCCGGCAACATTCTATCCTGATGGTGGTATGTCCATATTCCGAGGAGATAGGGATATCTACGCACTTTTACTGGGTGAACCAGGTAGAAAGAACTATTCTCATCATGATCATTTTGAACCGGGAGCAATTACTCTATCAGCTTATAATAAAGATTTTCTTATCGATAGTGGATACGGAATAATTGGTCCTTATGATCTTGATAGAAGTTGGTTTACTTCTGCTCAGGCTCACAATATTCCATTAGTTAATGGGCTCGGGCCTAACCTAAATCCTGTTTGGGGAGATGATCTAGACGCTGAAATGGGCAATTATTTTGGATCGGAACAAATATCAGCTTCTCAGGTTAGATCTAATTATAGAGGAGCAGATCTTACTCGCTCAATCTGGTTTGCAAATCAGAGGTATTTTATTGTAGTAGATGAATTTATTTCTGACAGGAAGAAAAGATTTTCTATCCCCTGGCATGGACTAGGCATTTTTGAAAAAGATAGATCAACTAGTGCAAAGTGGTCACAGGATAATTATATTCTTGATGCTGAATTTATTTCTGAAAATGATAATTCACTATTATTCACAACAAAAACAGGATTGCACACAAATCGCATTTTTAACTATGAACATCAAATTCTTGAAGCAAAACTACCACCAAGTAAGCAGAATAAATTTATTTCAGTTTTCATTCCAAATATGGTTGGTGAAGAAGAAGTTCAAGCTGATGTAACTGAAGCCTTTTCTAACAGTAATATTAATGCAAGAGTAATTATTGATCGTGCTAATAATTGGAAGGATTTCATTGTACTAGCTGATTCCGTTTGGAATTGTGAGAATGTTTCTAGTGATGCTAATATTGCAGTTTTTCATCAAAATGAGTTTAATGCAGTAGAATATTTATCAGCAAATAGTGTTACATATTTCACTATAGATGATGAAGTAATATTCAGAGCAGATAAACCAATT
>CAXCCM010000260.1:0-2015 GCA_963981005.1 uncultured bacterium
GGTATGTTAACCCGGAAGATTTTTGCAAAAGATGATAAGAGGCGGGGGGTTCTTCTGAACCTTAAAATATAGGGATATTTTGGTAGAGCTGGAATAGATCCAATAAAACCGGGTCCTAGCGGGGAGGGTTGTCACTCGATTGACGAAAAGGGGTTTTGAGTTAGGCAAAATAATATTTCTCTTACGGAGAAATATTCTCAGCGGTATGCTCGGACCAAGGTTTTATTTTTCTTATTATTGGGCCAAGCGTACGTTCAGCAACTTCCGTATCAAAAGCTGCTTGAGCACGTAACCAATAGCCGTTGGACAGACCAAAGAAACGACATAAACGTAAATCGGTATCCGCTGTTATCGAACGTTTCCCACTTACTATCTCACTTATACGTTGAGCGGGAACGTCAATCTCTTTAGCTAATCGATATTGGCTAAGCCCCATAGGCTTTAAAAAATCCTCTAGCAAAATTTCGCCTGGAGTTATTGGTTCTAATTTTTTCATAATCGATACTCCTTAATGATAATCAACAATCTCTACATCTTCTGCACTACTGTCGTTCCAGCAAAAGCAAATACGCCACTGATCGTTTATTCGAATACTATGCTGTCCGGAACGATCACCTTTGAGCGCTTCCAGGCGATTTCCGGGTGGTACTCTTAAATCATCAAGCCGACCAGCAATTTCAATTTGCCTCAGCTTACGTCGTGCTACAGACGAAATGCGTGAGAACTGCTTAATATGATTACCCTGCGATAGCGCTTCGGTTTTTTTACACTTAAATGATCTGATCATACTTCAGATAATAACGCCAAGCGTGATTAACGTCAAGCGTGATCAAATAAATAATAAAATAAGTTGGATTCAGCACTCAAATCTCAGGAAGATCTGATCTTGTGAAAACTGTCTACTGATGTGTACTCGTTTTTAGATTCTCATAGTTAAGTCAATTCATATAGTGGCCTATTTTTGTCAATATTTCGGCATATCCTAAGACGTCGTAATTCTACAACGAAATATCTGGAGCGGAAGAAGTAATCAGGAATTTGAATCATCTTTTGGACCTGATTTGGCATTACCACTTTGTTTGTTAGGATTTTTGTTTGAAGATTCGTGTGTCCCGGGAGTTCCATGTAGTTCGCTTAATGTCACTACAAAAAGGGCTTTTATGGGATTTTGGCTGAAAAAACCGAACAGAAGGGGAAAGTATTAATCAGATTGTCACGAGAAATTTAAATCCAATTCTCGATTCTTAGTCCTGGTATTCTCTCAAACTCTTTTATGTTATTAGTTACTAACTCCAGTTCTAAACTTCTCGCATGAGAGCCTATTAGCAGGTCCATATTCCCAATCAACGTCCCTGTTTTTTTCAGTTTCACTCTGATCTGGCTGTAGTGAATGGCTGCATTTTCATCCCAGGGAGCAATACTTAAATGTTGCACGAACTTTTTGAGTTGCTCTAACCGTGTTTTCTGTGATTTTTGGGGGCTTAGTTCAATACCAAAGAGCAATTCAGCATATACAATGCTGGAAATGGATATATCGCCAGCTGAATTCAGTCTATGGACTAGTTCTATCGGCCTATCTCTCAGTATATAAATACATACATTTGTATCCAGCATTATCATTCGAATTCTCTCGTTTGAGGAGATATGTCTTCCCGCTTCGCGAGATAATCTTTTCCAAACGCACTTTCTTCAGCAAAGAATTCCCCCCAGGACTCTTTTTTTTCTTTCAGCACAACTTCATCGCCTCTTCTGAAAATCAGAACCTTGTCGGAATTAAATCGGTATTTCTTAGGCAATCTGACCGCTTGACTTCTACCGTTTAAGAATATTTTTGCTGTATCCATATTAATCTCCATTTAGGTATATATCAAAGGTATATATTATTCCCTTGCTAGTCAAGTGAAATCTACTTCAAAGTGTCAAATCTCCAGAACATCCACCAATTTTCGGCACCGTTTATCCTGATTGGTGTACTAATCACGATCGCAGGTGAGATTCTGGGAAGATCAGGCTTT
>CAXCCM010000261.1:0-2007 GCA_963981005.1 uncultured bacterium
AGGATTGCTAGTAGAAGGTGTTATAAGTACCGTTGGGAAGAAAACGTTATCTATAAATATCGGTAAGGCAAGAGTAATGCAACAATCATTTCCACAGATTGCAATTGCCTTTCCACTTCTTAAGAATAAGCACGATAACATGATCATTGAAAAATTAACTGAGCTTGGTGTGAAAGACTTCTTCCCTATCGTTACAGAAAGAACCGTAAGAAAACCATCAAAGAATACTGTTGAGAAATTTATTAAAGTTGCAATTGCTGCCATGAAACAATGTGACAATGCATTTCTACCACAAATTCATAATGTAAAAACTTTATCTGAATTGATAAACGAAATAGAAGAATTTACTCCAGCTGTTGCATTAGAGATAGGAAAACATAAAAACCTGGCTGATGTCGTAAATAACTCCAAAGACAAATCTATCTGCATTATTATTGGACCAGAAGGTGGATTTGATAAAGGGGAAATTGAATATTTACAGAAGGAAGAGATTAATACTTTTACTTTAGGAAATCATATTTTAAGAGCAGAAACAGCAGCAATTTCCAGCGTCTCACAATTAGTCGGTTTTCACCTGCAAAACGATCCTGAATATTATTAGTTATGAAAAATGTAATTACAATTATTGCTGATGCAATCCGTGAAACAAAATTCGAAAACAATGCATTTATCGCAGGTGGATTTGTACGCGATAAAATAATGGGGAAAGAAAGTAACGACTTGGATATTGTTGTCTCGTTACCTGATGGTGGTATAGAGTTGGCAAAATACTTGTATGAGAAAGGATTATCTTCTCGTCCTGTTATATTTCAGCGGTTTGGAACAGCACAAATAATAATAAAGAATTTCAAGATTGAGTTTGTAATGGCGCGCAAAGAATCATATAGAAGTAAAAACCGGAAACCAGATGTTGCTCATGGCACTATTAATGAAGATATCTATCGTCGTGATTTTACAATAAATGCACTTATAATGAATGTAATGAATAATGAAGTACAAGACATTACAGGTAAGGGCATCTCAGATATCAAATCAAAAATAATTCGCGCCACATCACCACCCAATATAATTTTTGAAGAAGATCCGTTAAGAATGCTCCGTGCTGTTCGTTTTGCTGTTCAACTAAATTTCACTATTGATAAAGAAACAATGATGGGCATAATCCGGAATGCAGAGATGTTAAAACATATTTCACGCGAGAGAATTAGGGATGAACTAATAAAAATATTGCTGTCTTCAGCACCTGCTGAAGGAATAATAATAATGATAGATTCTGGAATCATGCAATATGTTATACCTGAAATTGTATTACTAAAAGGTGTACAGCAAAACAAATATCATGATAAAGATGTACTCGGGCATACACTTCAGGTTTTACAAAACACACATAATGACATCATATTACGCTTATCAGCATTATTGCATGATATTTCTAAACCGCAAACAAAAACTATTGATGCAAAAGGTATTCATTTTTACCGCCATGAAGTTGCGGGGGCAAAGAGAACGAGAAAGATATTGAACGACCTTAAATTCCCAAAAGATACAATTGATAAAGTTGCTAAACTTATTAAGAATCACATGCGGTTAAAATCGTTTGGAGATACATTAGAAACCCTTTCTGATGTTGCGGTCCGTAGGTTAATGTTTCAAATGCAAGATGATTTGGAACTACTACTTTCGCTAATCCATGCAGATAACATATCCCATGCAGAAGCCTATAATCTCCCAAGCCAGATTCTAAACTTAAAGCTGCGAGTAGCTTCCAACATAAAAAAAATAAATGGAAAAAAGTTGCCAGTAACCGGAAGAGATATTATGTTACATTTTGAAATTAGTGAAGGACAAAATGTTGGAAAGATACTAGACATAGCGAATGAAATTTGGTTGAAGTATCCGTCATGGAATAAATTGGAAATATTGAACAAGATAGAACTTGAGGAGGAATTGTGAAAGAAAAAAAAGTGAGCAAGATCGTTCAGGATGCAGTTGTTAAAGCTGTTCACG
>CAXCCM010000262.1:0-2003 GCA_963981005.1 uncultured bacterium
CATTATCTACGTGAAGAATATCAAGAACTTCATCTTCATCAAGTTTATTAATTGAAATAGTTCCCTTTTTATCATCAACAATAGCTGTCAGGCTCAAATTAGTATCGAATGTTGTTCTAAACAGACTTATCTCACCAGAAGCAACATTTAGCTCATTCTTTTCCTTTTTAGAAAGGCTGCACTTAGTTTTTTGAGCTCCAGCTTTTAAAAGTGTTTCTTGAGCATATAATAGTATTTCTTTATTTTTCATGTTATTTACCTCCGATATTCACTTTACATTTGATGGCAGGACCACCCATCCCAACCGGAATACCTTGCTTTTTCCCACACATACCACCGCAACTCCAAGCCATATCATCAGAGATCATTGTAATAGTTTTTAGCATATCAAAAGCAACTCCACTAATTGTTGTATCCTTTATGGCTTTGCCAAGTTTACCATTCTTGATCTCATATCCCATAACAACTCCGAACATGAATTCACTGGTAGAATCAGCCTCTCCATTTGAAGACTTCATTAGATAATAACCGTTATCAATTGAAGCGATCATATCTTCTAATTTGCTTTTTCCGGGAAGAATTGCAGTATTTCTCATTCGTACGAGTGGCTCATCATAAAATCCGTAAGCCCTTGCGTTTCCAGTAACTTCATGATCAAAATGCAATGCAGTTTCCTTGTTATGCATAAATTTTTTCAGAACTCCATCTTCGATGATGATAGCATCTTCTGCTTTAGTTCCTTCATCATCTACATAAACTGGAACCGGACATTGTTCATCTAATGCAGTATGAGCAAAATCAACTAGTGTAACAAGATCACTAGCAACTTTAGCACCTAAATAATCTCCAGCAACAGAACCACCTTTAACAATATCTCCTTCGGTTGTATGCCCAATTGCTTCATGAGCAAGAATTCCAGCAAGATCAGCATCCATTATGCAATCATGCATTCCAGCTTCAGCATACACTCCTTCCGATTTATTAATAAGATGCTCATATTGCTCTTTCAATTTCGGGAATAATACTTCAGGTTTATCAAATGTATCTTCGAATTGACCTAATCCACCATAGACTTCATAAAGTTCAAATGGTTGATCATCATTCATAACTGTCATTACTACATACAAAATTGTTCTTGGTGTCATGGAATAGCTTTCGGCTCCATCAGATGTGAAAAGTTTCTTTTCCATATCAAGATTACTAATAACAATAGTACGGGAAGAGAGCTTTGGAAATTCTTTAATTATATGAGTATCCATAATATTCAAGAAATCAATCATTTCCTTCTGTGATTTTCTAGGTTTTGCAGTTGAGAAATCCTTGCTATCAATTGCATTTGTTTTTGGAAGCTCAGCTTTTTCTAAATTCTCCCTTGTACTCAAGAAATTAGCATTTTCTGTAGCTGATGTTATTACTTTAATAATTGCATCATCAGAAGTATCTGCATTTGAAGCAAATCCCCATGATCCATCTTTATAAACTCTGGCAGAAATACCACTATTAGAAGAACGGTTGTTCCCCATCATATCTCCATTCACCATTGTTAATCGAATGTTTCTATTTTCTTGCATTCGTAGTTCAGTGTATTCAGTGAAATACTCCTCAAATTTTTTTAGATCTATATTTATCATTTTTTTCTCCTATATTCTCAATTAATTTTATTTGGATTCCCATTCATCTAAAGGGATATTCAATTCTTCTGTCCCCTGCACTACAAATCTTCCATCACGAATAATATCGATATTCTCATCATCTTTTGTGATAGCTGTGATGAAATCTAGATCATCATACGGGAGCGTGATATCTGTATGACAATTTGTATAAGCTTTTGATGCATCCTCTTTTCGTAGAATGCTTCTCTCATTATCTCTTGCAGTGATTTCTTTATTGTCTATCGGATTAAATACTGCAGAATCTTCTTCCCAACTAAAACAAGTGTCACCAATTGCGAAGTGAGGTCCCATCTTTTCTACAATGAGTACCGGCATTATTGATAAAATATC
>CAXCCM010000263.1:0-1989 GCA_963981005.1 uncultured bacterium
TTTTCAGGATTCACGATAAGAGTATGATTTTTAAGCATATCCATTCCACCATCAGGCTGATTCATCATATTCATTTCTTGGAATCTGCGCATGAATTCATTAAATACGATCATAGCTGGAATATCTTTTGATTTTAGATTTTTTGTTTCAGTTTTAACTTCAATAAATGCCTTTTGCACGATCTCTTCATAAGCTTCATTACCAAGTTCTTCTTTTACAAAAGAGGAAATTTCATAAGGTTTAATTTTAGTGTCATCATCTTTAGTTGTAATGAAAGGAGTTAATGAGGTAGCAGCTTTTGGATATTTTATTAAAAATGCAGCATAGTCATCTTTGTTAAAGCTTGCTTCAATACTATCATTTAATGCCTCATTAAAGATCATCTCGATCTTGCTTGAATTCTCAGTTTTTTTACCATCACCTTTATCTACAAGATTCTCATTGATCTCAGAATCGATACGAACAAAAGTAACTTCATTATTTTTCATTTCCAAATGTTGGAAAATATGATTATCTAAAACTGAATTAGAATAGATCACACCTACACCTTGCTCTTTCATTAACCTAAGATAAGAAACTTGTGTATCTTCACTTTGAGCATAATACACTTTCTGAGGTTTTTCATCAGATTTATTTCTGGTTTTATATTCTTCAATTGTTACATAATCATCTTCAGTTGTTTTAAAGATCAATTGATCTTTCATAGAATCTGCAAATTTTTCATCTGTCAGAACACCATATTTTATAAATTGGTTAATGTCTTCCCAGAATCCTTCAAATTTCTTTCTGTCTGTTTTAAAAATATCTTTAAGACTATCTGCTACTTTTTTAATGATGAATTTAGATATTTTCTGAACTTGCTGATCTTGTTGCAAGAAGCTTCTGGAAACATTTAATGGGATATCAGGAATATCGATTCCACCTTTTAGAAGCAGTAAGAATTCAGGGATTATACCTTTGAGATCATCAGCTACAAACACGTTATTACAGAATAATTTAACCTTACCGGTATTCAACTCGACCTGATTGTTTATTTTAGGAAAGTAGAGAATTCCTTTCAAATTAAAAGGGAAATCGACATTAAGATGAATCCAAAATAGAGGATCGTTATAATCATGGAATAATTGTTTATAAAACTCTTTGTATTCCTCTTCTGTTACATCTTTTGGATTTCGCAACCATAATGCTTCAGTCTGATTCACACGCTCTTTATCTTTATTAATAAAAATTGGGAAAGGCATGAAATTACTGTATTTTTCAATCAATTCCTTAATCTTACTCTCCTCAAGGTATTGCTCATTTTCTTTATTCAAATGAATTGTTACAGTTGTACCAACAGTTTTCCTTTTTCCTTCAGAAGCAATGTAATCAGTTTCTCCTTCACATTCCCAAAATGCTGCTTTTGTTCCCTTTTTGTAGGAAAGTGAATCGATCGTAACTTTTTTTGCAACCATGAAGCTGGAATAAAAACCAAGCCCGAAATGACCAATTATTGTAGACTGTTTGTCCTTGAATTTATCAACAAAATCCTCTGCTCCAGAGAATGCTATCTGATTTATATATTTCTTAATCTCAGAAGCTGTCATTCCAATTCCGTAATCTATAATCTGAATTGTTTTCTTCTTTTTATTTAGTTTGATCTCTATCTTTAGATCTACGCTCAAATCTGTATCAATAGCCTTACGTTTATTCATTGCGTCAATTGCATTTGAGATAATTTCTCTAAGGAAAATATCGTGCTCTGAGTATAACCACTTTTTTATAATTGGAAAAATATTTTCTGTGTGAATCGATAACTTACCAGTATTTTTTTCTGCCATTTCTATCTCCTTTACCTAAATTTAATTTCTTGAGATAATTTATTTTGGAATGATTATTTGTCAAATAAAATTAGCACTCCCATTTTAGGAGTGCTATAAATAGTTGTTGCTTTTGTATTAATCTAGTGTTACGATCTTAACGCTTTCTTCTTCATCGGTCTCAACAAAT
>CAXCCM010000264.1:0-1983 GCA_963981005.1 uncultured bacterium
TGGACACCTGCAATCCAATTAGGAATTATTACCTCATCGCTGTGATAACTCCAACTTTCACATTCGATGTATTTTCCAATATTCATTGCAACTTTCCAACTTAGGTATTTACTTACAAATCCATCCATTCCTGGAGATCCTTGTGGATCACTTGTGAAGTATATATACTTTGGTGTTTCCTGAAAATGAAAGTCCTCAATAAAATTCTGCAATGCACCTTTATATTTCTCTATTACAGTGCTCCTATTGATAATCATTGTTGCTCCTAAGCATCCAAAATAATTGTTATCAATGTCAATAAATTTCTCTTTATCTTGTATTCTTAAAAAGTCAATATCATATTTTTTAATTAGTTTTAGCGCCATATCTAATACAGAAAATATATTTACCGATTCAGTATCTATTTGTAATGCAATTTCCTCTCCGTTAAACAAAGATAAATCTTTACGTGAGTATGGATTTTTGAGAGAATCTAGTGAGTTAGAAGTGTTATCTAGTTCAAAAAATTCGACAGAACGTCTATAATGAGATGTTTTAATAAATGCTAGATATCTGACCATTTCTTGATTTTGGACAGCTTTATTGTCAGAATTGCTTGTGTTAATATTATCAGAATCTAAATGTGTAACTTGATTATGTTCTTTCATTTCATCTCCTATGACCAAATGAATTCATCACGACCAAAATGACCATAATTTGTAAGCTCTTGAAATCGGGGTTCTCTGAGGTTAAGATTCTCTATCATCTGACCTAATGTTATATCAGAATTTTCAAACAAATATTGCTGAATTTTCTCAATGCTGACGTTCTCTGTTCCAAAAGTTTTAACCGCTCTTGAGATGGGTTTCGTTTTGCCGATTGCGAAACCAAGCTGAATTTCACATTCATTTGCATATCTTTTCCGGACTATAGACTTCGCAAGTTTTCTGGCCATATATGCACCACTCCTGTCAACTTTCGTAGCATCTTTGCCGGAGAATGCACCCCCGCCATGTCTAGCAAATCCACCATATGTATCAACAATTATTTTTCTTCCAGTTACGCCAGTATCTGCAGCTGGTCCACCAGATTTATACCACTGGCCATTGGGATTAATTGTAATAAATGCTTTGTCAGGTATTAACTCTTTAGGTATTGCATGAGAAACAACATGATTTATTATTTTTGATTTAAGGATTACAAATTCATTCTCATCTTTATAACGATTACTATGGTGGGCTGAAACTATAATATTATCAATAGAAACAGGCATATTATTTTCATATCTCACTGTTACCTGTGATTTGCCATCTGGATATAGACCTTCAATAATATTTTCTTTTCTTACTTCAGTTAATCGGTGGGTAAGCTTATGAGCTAATACAATTGGCAATGGCATTAACTCTTTAGTTTGGTTGCATGCGTACCCAAATACAAATCCCTGATCACCTGCCCCCTCATTTTTATTTAATTCTGGAGCTTGCCGATGTATAAGGTCTATTATATTGCAACCACTATGAAAACCCAATGAAGGATCGATGTATCCAATTTCGAGAATTACATTACGAGCAATTTCTTCATGATTGATTTTAATTTTGGAAGATATTTCACCAGCTATCACTAATTGATTTTTTGTAACTATGCACTCAATTGCACATCTTGAGTACGAATCTTTTTGTAGGTAGGCATCTAGAATTGCATCAGAGATTCTGTCACAGATTTTATCTGGATGGCCTTCCGTAACAGACTCAGAGGTAAAATGAAAAGTATGATTTTGTTTTGACATTGTATTCTCCAATTATTGAAGAGATATGGAGATTGCCAAAACACATTTATTGCAATAAAGGTATTATCGCAAATAAGGGTTTAGCACATCTTTTACGTGGTTGCAATCCTATCAAATCTCCACAGTTTTCTTTATTTCAAAAAAAAAGACCCCAGAAGGAGTCCAATTATCTCCGGTTTAGCAGTTTCTTTAACGTTGCCTGCAATTTGGATTAACTC
>CAXCCM010000265.1:0-1979 GCA_963981005.1 uncultured bacterium
GGTTCAAAAGCTGGCATCAAAGCAAATTTTGCATAAAATCTAGAATCTTGCTCATTTTGTGAGGAATGCATTGAAGGATCATCTGCCACAGCGACAATAACACCACCGTTTGCTCCGGTTAATGCTGAATTCATATAAGCATCTGCAGCTACATTTAGCCCAACATGCTTCATAGTAACAATTGTTCTTTTGCCAGCATAAGACATTCCAAGGGCTTCTTCCATTGCAGTTTTTTCATTTGCTGACCACGTTCTGTGAACATCTCTCTCCCTAGCTTCAGGATTTCGTTGAATATACTCAACAATTTCCGTAGAAGGAGTTCCCGGATAGCCATAAGCACCGGATAATCCTGCATCCAGGGCACCTTGACCTACCGCTTCGTCACCTAAAAGTAGTAACTTCTTCATAATTAGCTCCTTATCTATTTTTTTATTATATTTAATAGTCACAAAACAAAGTGCGCAAATTCTTACAAGCTTTTTATTTGACACTTTGAATTCCTAATTAAAACTTGAAAAAGTTAATGGTAAGTGTAAATAATTACTCATTAAAGGTGTAAAAATGAATATAAACGGATTTATCGAGAGATTTGAACAATACTCAGTAAAACACAAACTTTTTAAAAGTGGTGAGAAGATACTTGTCGGATTCTCCGGTGGTGCAGATTCCACAGCATTATTGCTTGCTCTATGGCATCTAAAATCAAAATATGGATATTCACTTTTAGCTGCGCATGTGAACTATGACTTAAGAGGAGAAGATTCTAAACTTGATGAGCAATATGCAAGAAAATTTTGTTTTGATAGAAACATCTCTATTGTTGTGAAGAATATCACAATAGATTCAACTTCAAATGTAGAAAATCATGCACGAGAAGTGAGGTTCAAATATTTCAACAATCTTCGTAAACTATACAAAATCCAAAAGATCGTTTTGGGTCATAACCGCGAAGATCAGGCAGAAACCCTTTTGTTTCGTATGTTCAGAGGATCAGGTTATACTGGCATTAAAGGGATTTCACCAATAACTGATGATGTAGTTCATCCACTTCTCAGCTTTTCCAGAAAAGATATTATATCATATTTGGAATTAGAAGGAGTAAAATGGCGCGAAGACCTTTCCAATAAAGATAATACATATTCTAGGAATAAGATCCGTAACCAAATGATTCCATGGATTCAAGAGCATTTAAACCCAAATGTAGTAACCAAGCTATATGAAACTGCAGAGATTTTCTCTGAAACAGATGATATTTTAGAATCTTTGGCTAAACGAAGATTTTTAAAAGCTCAAATTAAACATTCTAAAGATGAATGCAGATTATCAACAAAGATCATTAAGAAAACAAGATCTGTGTTACGGTATTATGTTTATAAAGAGGCCTATTCAAGAATTAATGGTAATTCAAAAGATTTTTATCATAACAATTTTATTGAGATCGAAAACCTGTTAACATCAGATGGTTCAAAGCAGATTTATCTTCCAAATAATGTTTATGTATTTAAAGAATATGATGAACTTATTTTCACTAATATCGATTTTTCAAAATCAGAAAATATCGAGAATGAAAAGGAAATTACTTCACTACGTAACCGATCTACCTTTGAAGATTATCGAATTATCATGAAGAAATTAAAGAAAATGCCTACTAAACGTAATTTATTCGAAGATAAGGATATTGCATATCTAGACCTAGATAAAACAAGTTTTCCAATAACTATTCGTCACCGAAAGCCAGGAGATCGGTTTCATCCGCTTGGTATGCAGCATAATAAAAAGTTGAAAGATTTTTTAATTGACGAAAAAGTCCCTAAATTTGACAGAGATAAGGTTCTTATTTTCTGTGACAAGGAGAAGATAATCTGGCTTGCAGGGTACAGAATTGATGACAGGGTTGTTACATCTGAACAAACTCAGAACATCCTACAGATCAGCATTGAGAAGATGGCTACAAATAAAATGAGAGCTGCTGAAAGAAT
>CAXCCM010000266.1:0-1932 GCA_963981005.1 uncultured bacterium
GGAAAGTGGCTATAATATTTTCTGGAACTTCAGTCCAAACATCTAATGATGGATCTCCAAATAGTATAAGCTCATAATATACCCATCTTATGTTATCATTAGTACATTGAGCAGCATTATCTTCTTTAGAGTCAGCATTCATTGGCCCAACCTGAGTAATATCTTCACCGAATAGTGCATCGAAAAATTCTCTATCCATTAATTGAGAACTAGAATTTGATCCACCAGGAACATACCAGCCATAACGTGAATTTCCAACAAATGTTACACAACCGTTTTCAATTGTTGTAAATTTTTCTGCAATGCAATTCTGCTCGAAAGCTGCTGGCAAACAACCCTGACTGTATAAAATAAAATAGTTGTGATTTACACCGTTTACGGTAATGTTATTGTTAGTTACAGAATAATTATAGAGCTTCATGTTATAATCAACATTTGAGTGCCCTAAATGATTAAGTAAATTAATTCCACTATTCATTTTAGCATAAAGTTGATTTGCACTCCAATATCCATCTCTATCGTAAAGTGTATCAATTGCAAAGTTATTTGGAATTCCAGCTGTTGTATATCCATTATAATAGCCACCATTAACTATCTCATCTTTATAGTCTCCACCATTAGTTTGAGGAGAGTTATTAAGTTCTTCACCGACCATCAAAGTTTTTTCTAGATCTGCAATAACAGGGCTATCTTGATACATCATTTGTTTGTTGATGGCAGCTGCTAATTCTGTAGAATTATCAGCTGAGATTCTTCCAAGATAAACTTCGCTGAAATAATCAGCTTCAACATGTTCACCCCATTTATTGTCACCGTTAGTATTCCAATCTGGTCCTGTACCTGTTCCTACTCTGTCTAAACCAGAAAAATAAAGATCTGATGGAATGTTATAATCTTCGGTTCCATAAGAATTAACCCAGAATCCTCTATAGGGGACTATCGCTGTATCTCCACCCAGAAGGATGTATTCTGCTCCCATAGTTGTATATGCATCAATAATAAAGTTTCTAATTTTATCGGCATTGTCTGTTCCTGTATATTCAGAATATATGTCGTTAGTTGTTTTTAGGAATACATTATAGCCTTGACCAAGCTTGAAATCAACAAAATCTGCAAAATTAGATTCATAAGTAGAACTTGTGATAATAACATAATCATAGGTTACTTCGCGGTCACTATTTGAAGCTGGATAAGATGACACTTCTTCAGGATTGCTTACAAGTTGCTCTACTCTTGCTCTGGTAGATTCATCATCTCGGTAAAATTTTTGGAAAGAAGTAGCTGCTTGTGTAGTTGATTGAGTCTCCACAGAAATAGTAATAGAACTGTAATAGATCAATTCTTGTGTTACCGGATTATATTGTACCGGAAATAAATTAAAAAGAGCAATTGAATGTCCACGAAGATATTGCGTGGTAACTTCTGAAACCAACTTAGTAGGGAAAAATTCATTTTTAGTATAAATCTCATTTGCAGGTTCATCAAAAGATACAACACCTTCATAACTGATTGGATATGGTGTTTGATTTGGGTAAATATTATAAACACCCTCAACTGGTTCAGTTGCTTGATAAATCACTTCAATCTTTACAGCTTCTTCACCAGCTGGAATTACCATTTGTATAGGTTGCATTGGAACTTCCGGATGTCCCGGTTCATAATTATATGATAGACCTTCAAGTGTAATCCTGTCAAAACCATCAATATTTTTTACAGTTGGTTCATTAAATGTGAATTCTTTTTGTATAACAGTTGCGGAAAGAATTGTGCTTATAATAATTAAACTCACTAAAATGAATAAAAATCTTTTTTCCATTTTGTTACTCCTTATATAATTTAATTTTATATTATAAATGCAATAAGGGTTCCAAAAAGAAATATTAATCCCCAAAGCAAAAGCCCGATTAAATTGATTTATAATCGGGCTTTTGT
>CAXCCM010000267.1:0-1918 GCA_963981005.1 uncultured bacterium
TGGGACAAAGATTTTGTAGATGTAGTAGTAACGAAGAAAACCAAGCAT
Source organism: uncultured bacterium (assembly GCA_963981005.1). Taxonomy (GTDB): domain Bacteria; phylum Cloacimonadota; class Cloacimonadia; order Cloacimonadales; family TCS61; genus Tenebribacter. Next base: position 49 of record CAXCCM010000267.1, read on the forward strand.
GGTAGTAAAGCATTAGAAAATGTGGACATTATTATGGCGCAAAAGGATGACATCACTTTAGAGACAAAACATCTGAAAAGAAATCCTAAAGTAACGGTGATTTATGAAGTTCACGTTCCAAAAAAATTACTGCTTAGAAACATTAAAAGCTCTAATGGAAACATTACAATTAAAGATGCTGGAAAAACTGATATTGTGCGAACTTCTAATGGTACTATTAAAATCACAAATTGTACCGGGAAGATCAATGTAAATACAAGTAATGGTTCAATAACAGCTGAAGATATTAATGGTTCCGTAATTGCACATACTTCAAATGGCAGAATCAGATTGGAAAATATTGATGGTCTTACGAATGCAGTTACTACAAACGGCAGTATTCAAATATTAAATGCTGTAAATATTGGTACTCTTAAAACTTCTAATGGCTCTATTAAAGCACATATTATTAATATGAGTAATGATGTTGATATTAAATCCAGTAATGGTTCAATAACTGTATATTTACCAAATGATCTTGATGCTAATATCAGGGCTATAACTTCTAATGGGAGAATCAAGCTACATGAATTTCCTATTACGGTAAGTGATGTAACAAAAACAAAAGTTTTAGGATCAATAGGCAATGGTGGCAATTTGCTCGAGCTGAAAACATCAAACTCTAATATTCATATTTATGATGATACAAAAATAGTATTTTAACATTCTCCCTAAAGAAGCATTGATCCTCCCTAAATGATCGGTGATAAGCCCCGAGAAATCGGGGCTTTCTTTATTAATATCTTCTTATATTTTGCTATTTGAAATCCAAATAAAATTAACTCTACAGTTAAAAAAACATATTAAGAAATTGACAGATAAAAGTAATGTTTAGAATCAAGAACGATTTAATAAAATTGAACTAGAGGAAATTATGTCTGATCAAATATCACTATTTTCAGAAGAGAAAACTCCAACTAATATTCCGTTAGCAGAGAAGATCCGTCCCAACAAAATTGAAGAGATAATGGGACAGCATGAAATAATGAAAGATGGATCTCAATTGCGTAATATGATTGAGAACGATAATTATAGTTCATTCATTTTATGGGGACCTCCAGGCACTGGGAAGACAACAATTGCCAGATTAATTGAGAAGAAAACCAAATCCAGATTCATTTCTTTCAGTGCCGTTCTATCTAGCATTAAAGATGTAAAACTCGTTATGAAGGAAGCGGAATTCACACTCAAAACACAGAATAAAAGTACAATTTTGTTTATCGATGAGATCCATAGATTCAATAAATCTCAACAGGATGCATTTCTTCACTATTTAGAATCCGGTGCAGTAATTCTTATTGGAGCAACAACCGAAAATCCTTCTTTTGAAGTTATTCCTGCACTTCTTTCACGCTGTAATGTTTTTGTTTTGAATCAACTTTCTGATGCAGACATTAGCAAAATTATTGAGCGAGCAATGAAAGAGATAAACATAAAAATTGAATTTGAAGATAAGTGCGTTCCATACATTGCAGAACTTTGCGGAGGTGATGCACGCAAAGCATTGAATTATCTTGAAAGTATCATTAAGAATTCCAAGGGCAAAACAAAAATAGGTGTCGGGTTTATTTCAAATATCCTCAGCCGGAAAGCAATGTTCTACGATAAAGACCGTGAGGAACATTATAATGTGATTTCTGCCCTACATAAATCTTTAAGGGGGAGTGATCCTCAGGCAGGATTATACTGGCTTGCCCGAATGCTGGAAGCAGGAGAAGATCCGCTTTATGTAGCACGCCGTTTGGTACGATTTGCTTCTGAAGATATTGGGTTAGCTGATCCTAATGCTCTTATTCAGGCAATAACTGCAAAAGAAGCGTGTCACTTCTTG
>CAXCCM010000268.1:0-1860 GCA_963981005.1 uncultured bacterium
CATCACCAATTAGAAAGGCATCAAAGAAAATTGAGAGAGGCATCGGGTTTGCTCCCGCCGGACCACCACCCAATATTATCGGATCATCTTCATTCCTTTTTGTGTTTAAAAGCGGAATTTTTGCCAGCTCTAACATGTAGAGAATATTTGTGAAGGTAAGCTCCGATTGAAGCGTAAAACCAATTACATCAAAATTAGAACATGCAATTGAACTTTCAATTCCAAAAAGAGGGATATCCTCTTCTAAAAGCAGCTTGCCAAAATCTGGCCAAGGTGCGTAAACGCGGTCTGCAACCGCATCTTCTTCATTATTAAGAATAGTGTAAAGAATTTTAATACCAAGATGTGAGAAACCAATCTCATAGACATCAGGAAAAGCAAGACAAAAATTTACACAATTATCGGAGGGAGTTTTTCCAAAACTATTAAGTTCATTATTTATGTAACGTGCGGGTTTTAGAACGGACGCCAGTAGGTGCTCGTATTTAACTTTATTCATAATATTTATTATTCGTTGTAATTAAATGGACTTTCCTTATCCTTAAAAAGCAACTCATCAAGATAATCTACAGAATCATTTACCACTGTTGCCTCTGGATTTGTTAATTGTTCCAACTTAACCATTTTATCCTCTTTCTCAATTTCTGGAACAATTTTACTTGATGCTTTTTCCGCTGGTTCTTCTAATTTCTTGTTTGATTTGATCTGCATTCCTGAATCCGCTCTTTTAAATGGAGGCCATGTAAGAATTCCATCTTTATACAAATTAATTACAAGATATGAAAGCAGAATTATAACAATTATAAGCAGCATTACAGAGAATGTTTTTGTTGGAAGTAAGAACTTTTTTGGTTGAGCAGAAGTACTTGCAGGAACATATTGCGGCTTTGTGTTAAACTGCTTTTGCAAAAGTTCATGAATTTGATCTTCGGTTATGCTAATAGCTTTTGCATAAGTTAATATCATGGCTTTTGCATAGCCAATTCCACCCAGGTCATCAAAGAGATTTGCCTCAAGTTTCTCAAGAAGTCTTACCTTTATTTTTGTACTTTCAGAAATATCTTCAAGTGTAAGATTTTTCTCCTCTCTTATCGAACTCAAATATTTTCCAATTGATATACTTTCTACAGAAATATCCATACTATTTTACCTCAAATTATTTATTAAAACCAGACCAGCAACAATACCTGCTGTATCATAAGCCAAGTCATGCCAACTAAATCCAGTGCTTTTCAATTTTTTATCACTATATTCTTTTGCAGTGCCCAAGGCAAGCGTAAATGAAGCTGCAAAATAAGTACTTTTTTTAGAAGATTGCCCCAACATATCTTCGCTCATCCCATAATTCCAGTAAGTGAGGAATGCACTTCCAGTAAAATGCAGAACTTTATCCTTTCCTAACCATTTGTTTCTTGCAGATACTGAACTAACAAGCAAAACTAAGAAAATAATTATTAATATTCTTCTCATATTTCTACACTTCCATCAAATACATAGTCAACTTTTCCAGTTAGGAAGATATTGTCTTCCTTAAGCTCTACAAATACACTTCCACCAGGCATATGCACTTTAATTTCAGATGAAAGAAATCCCTTTTTTATTCCACAAAAACTTGCAGCACAAGCTCCAGTTCCACATGCAAGAGTCGCACCGCTTCCACGTTCCCATACTTTTATCTCTATTTCATTTTTATTAATTATTTTAACGAATTCAACATTAATTCCTTCCGGGAAATAAGCGGGATTATCTATTATATGACCTTGATAACGGGCGATATTCTCAGAAAGTGAAGTCATAAAAGTTACATAATGTGGATTCCCAACAGAGACCAAATAGCCTTCGTGATTATTTATTGCTATC
>CAXCCM010000269.1:0-1858 GCA_963981005.1 uncultured bacterium
CTAAAAACCTTAAGCTAACTAAACCCCGTCTTATTATTATGGAAGCAGTATTCGAGAATCATGAACACTTTAATGTTGATGATCTTTACGAACAGATAAAGAAGAAACATAAAAATGTCTCTCGTGCTACTATTTATCGTACTGTACCTCTGTTAGTTGAGTCAGGATTAATAAAACAATCTCTCCGCTGTGAATCTAAAGATATTTATGAGCATACATACGGACATGAAAATCATCTGCACTTCATTTGTGAGAAATGTGGTAAAATTATCGAATCAGGATTTAATGATGTTGCAGAACTTATAAATCAATTAGCCATCAAAGAAAAATTCAAAATATCAGAATACAATCTTGGTGCTCGTGGATTGTGTAGTAATTGTCAGTGATCAGGATCAATAATGAAAAACAAATTATTCGGTAAAGCACATGGTCATCATGGTTTTAGACACAATGACGAAAATCATAATCTTAAAACCATTCATAATGTAAAAGATGGAGAAACAGCAAAGATCAAAGAAGTAATTGGTAGAATTCATTTTATTAGTAAAGCTGAATCTTTAGGAATCCGAGTTGGTGTTCAAATAACTAAAGTTTCATCACAAATGATGCACGGACCTATCACCATTAAGGTTGGTCAAAGTCAGATAGCTATTGGTCATAGAATGGCAAATAAAATTATTATTGAGTAAAATATGAAAAAAGATGAACAAATGAAGAAGATACTATTAGTTGGAAACCCAAATGTTGGTAAAAGTGTTGTATTCTCACGTCTTACAGGTGTGCATGTAGTTGCTTCCAATTACTCTGGAACAACAGTAGAATTTACTAAAGGTGCAATGCGTATTGGTTTGGAACGTGCAGAAGTGCTGGATATTCCGGGCACATACTCATTATCTCCCGATTCTAAAGCAGAACAAGTTGCAGCTGAAATGATAAATAATTTCAAAGAAGAAGACGGAAATATCTTTGTAAATGTTATAGATTCTACAAATCTTGAAAGAAATCTAGCTCTTACAATGGAACTTATAAGAAAAGAGATCCCGCTAGTAGTGTGTTTAAATATGTGGGACGAAACAAAACATACTGGCATAGATATTGATGCAAAAAAATTAGAACAGATCCTTGGTGTTCCGGTTGTTCCAACAACAGGAATTACAGGTGAGGGAATTAAGCATCTTGTTTCCCATTTCGATAAAGCAAAACTCAGCATATTCAAATTTGAAGATAAATGGAAAGCTATTGGAGAAATAATTGAAACCGTGCAAGAATTAAAACACCGCCATCACACACTTGGAGAAAGGTTAGGCGATGCTTCAATTCACCGTTTTTGGGGAATTCCAATTTCACTTATTGTACTTTTTGCATCTTTCTCTATCATACGTTTCATTGGAGAAACCCTCATTGCATATGTATTAGAACCACTATTTAATAAGTTGTGGGCTCCTGTTATAATGAAACTCTCTACACTGCTGGGAAGTGATGGTGTAATTCATAATGTTGTAATTGGAAAACTGGTAGATGGTCAAATTGATTTTGTTGAATCGCTTGGCTTGCTTACAACCGGACTTTTCGTTCCTATAGCAATGGTTTTACCTTATATTATTGGATTTTATTTAGTATTAAGTTTTCTAGAAGATTCAGGTTATCTGCCAAGACTTGGCGTGCTGGTTGATAACATGATGCACAGATTGGGAATTCATGGATTGGCTATCGTTCCTATGCTTTTAGGACTTGGTTGTAACGTACCCGGAGCAATGGCAGCCAGAATTTTAGAAACAAAACGTGAAAGATTTATTGCCTCCACAATGATGGCAATTGCGGTTCCTTGTTTTGCACAACTTGCAATGGTTTTCGGTTT
>CAXCCM010000270.1:0-1824 GCA_963981005.1 uncultured bacterium
AAATAATTAACGAGTTTGTAAAGGATTGCCTGGAGGCTTTCAAGGTAAATTTTAGGCCTGTTTTTCGCTACTATGATAATTCCACTTTATTCGTAAACTGCACTTCATTTTAACAATAGATAACTTATGTTTATATTGAAACTTATCAATTATATTTTAAATTCTTAGGCTGAGATACATTAAGGACATGTAGCTTTTGTAATGTGTTGACGATGAAAGATTCTGAATTGTTCTATGCGGCCTCCTGTGCTTTTCTGCCTGGCTTTCATATTGATTTTAAGTGGCTGTAGTTGTACATTACAGTCTCAGAATATATTTTTCATGAATTCATCTTTGGGAAAACCAATGCTATTACAAAACGTTAATGGTATGAAATTTGTTCACTTACATACAACATTAGTTTAGAATTGATAGTGCATAATTATGAAGAAAAAAAAATCTGATAAAACAAATAACTCTGATCTTCGTAACAAGGCGGAGAAAGCACTCAACGCAGATGCTCAGCCAATAGATAAACTGCCAGATGAAGAGGTTCGCAAATTGGCACTTGAGCTGCAGGTGCATCAGATTGAGCTGGAGATGCAGAATGAAGAACTACGCAACGCTCACATCGAACTTAATAAATCCCAAGACGAATACATAAACCTTTATGACTTTGCTCCGGTGGGATATCTTACAATTAGTGAAAAAGGATTAATTCTTAGGGCTAATCTAAAATTTGCTTCAATGTTGTGTATGGAACGGGGTTCGTTGATAAAGAAGCCATTATCAAGATTCTTAACTAGAGAGAGTTCAGATAAATACTACATATTCTTTAGGCGAGCTTTGGAAGCGAAAGAACATGAAACGTGTGAAGTAGAGATGATTAAAAGAGATGGTACAGCATTCTATGCACAACTGGAATGTGGTATCGAACAGGAAGAAGATGTAAATCTGAAACAATGTAGGATAACAATATCTGATATCACTAAACGCAAGAAGGCAGAGGTGAAACTGCATGAGTCTGAAAAACAAACTCGTATGTGGCTTGAAAATTCACCAGTTTGCACAAAGATAGTGGATCTTGATTTTAATTTAAAATATATGAGCGCAGCGGGCATAAAAGCTCTTAAAATTGATGATGTCACAAAGCTTTATGGGAAACCATATCCTTTTGATTTTTTTCCTGAATCGTACTGCGACAGTATGACTAAAAATTTAAAAAAAGTCAAAGAAACAGGTGGAATTATTATGGAAGAAGCTCCTACAGCTGATATAGAAGGAAATGAATTGTGGTTTCAGGCTACTCTCTTGCCAGTTAAGGATGTTGAAGGTCGAATAGTTTTCATCATGATCGTATCCGTTGACATAAATGAACGTAAGCGTGCGATGCAAGAGCTGGAACTTTCTGACCTTCGCTTGAACATGGTTGGGAAGGCAAGCGGTGTCGTGGTATGGGACTGGAACCTTATTACGGATGAACTAGAATGGAGTGATACCTACTATGATAGCTTCGGCTACTCTAAAGAGGATACCAACCCCACAATCAAGTCTTGGACTAGCTTTATCCATCCTGACGACGTGGTGGATACGTTCGAAGGAATACGAAAGGTTATTAATTCCGGCAAAAACAAATGGGAAGCCGAGTATCGTTTCAAAAGAAAGGATGGATCTTACGCCTTCACTCTTGATTGGGGAACAGTTCTCCATGATGAGAAAGGAAAGTCCGTGCGCATGATTGGTGTAATGTTGGACATCACCGAACGTAAGCATATGGAAGAATCACTCAGGCAGTCAGAAAAAATGAAGTCAATAGGTACAATAACTGCGGGAATATCCCATGAG
>CAXCCM010000271.1:0-1821 GCA_963981005.1 uncultured bacterium
AACCGATTGCAGTATAAATACCTATAGAATGATCAGACAGTCCAACCGGCACATCGAAAAGTTCTCGGTAACGAGGAATATTGTGTAAGTTAACTCTATTATAAGGTGTTGGATATGCTGAAACACAATGCGTCAGTGCAAATGGTGTGCCTGTTTCTTTAATTGCATCTACAGTTTCCTGAATTTCTTCAATTAAAGCCATACCAGTAGATATAATCATGGGGCGACCTTTACTAGCAATATGCTTTAGCAGAGGAATATTCGTCAATTCTCCTGAGCCGGTTTTAAAAGCTTTAAGATCAAGCTCTTTATCCAATATATCTGCTGCTACTGCTGAAAACGGAGTACAAAGATAATCAATTCCTAAATTTTCACATAAGGCTTTTAATTGTTTATGCTCATCTAATGTTAACTCCGTATTATTTAAAGTTTCATAAAGTGGTTCGTCAAAATTATCAGAAGTAGGGACATTTCTTAGCATTTCATTTTCAAGAACATGCATTTGAAATTTTATTGCATCACAACCCATAGCATGGGCCATATAAGTCATAGCTATGGCTGTTGCAATCTCGCCTTGATGGCTTACTGCAGCTTCTGCAATGACATAAGGTGGATAGTTATCTCCAACTAGACGTTCACCTATTTTAATTGAATCAATCATATTCTTATTTCCTTTTATTCTTTATAAGGTACTCAATAAATCTAAAATCTTCTTCTGTATTAATATCATTAGATTCTTCATTTGATACTACGATCGCCCCCCAATTATCACAAACGAGAGTACCAGTTCGACGCAGATAATTTGGTCTTGCCGCATAGATCGTACTACTTTCAATAAAAAATGGCTTACGTAATTGTCTACGACGAGGAGCGTCTGGTACAACAGGGCGAAAATATCCATCTTCAACAAATCCAATATTCTCATACGTTTCTTTAACTGCAAGCATAGACTCAAAAGATCCTTCAATACATGTTTTTATAGTTTTTTGAATTGTATTTGATGAGCGCAATGGTGATGTAGGCTCAAGTACTAGAATAATATCAAATGATTTTCCTTGTTCATCAAGAGTATCTAAAACATGTAATAACGCTGACTCTGTAGTTGCCTCATCTGATGCAAGTTCTTTTGGTCTACGTATTACTCCTATGCCATAACTTGTAGATATTTCTTCAATTTCATCATCATCAGTGCTAACAACCAATAAATCAATTTCATTTACAATTTTCGCTGTTCTCAACGTGTACCCAATTAAGGGTTCACCTGCAAGAAGTCGAATATTTTTACCTGGAATACCTTTAGAGCCACCGCGAGCGGGCACAACAGCTAAAATTCGTTGATCCTTATACATAAACTTATGCAGTTGGCCAATCAGAATGTATTTTAACTTGGGCCGCTATTCTTCGAATACCCTCTTCAACTGTAATCGTTGGCTCATAACCCAGTTCGCGATTTGCATATGAAGTATCACAATATCGAATGTGTATTTCTCTTTCGGGAATACGATCTGCACCATCAAAATTCCCAAGCACTTCAACCTTTAAATCTTTATTTGGAGCAACAATATCTATCACTTGTTGTGCTAATTCTTTCAACGTTCTTACCTGTGTTGAATTACCAAGGTTATAAGTCTTCCCATTAGATTTTTTGTTTTCAATGATCATCTGCACCCCTTTAGTCACATCATCAACATGCCCATATGATCGAGTTTGGTTGCCATCACCATAAACAACAGGGTTAATTCCCTGTAGTGCATTCATAACCCATTTTGCAAGTACAAATTGTGCAACCTGACCTTCACCATATGTATTAAAAAAGCGAAT
>CAXCCM010000272.1:0-1819 GCA_963981005.1 uncultured bacterium
TCTTTCAATTCCATTTGAAGATACACCAATTACACCAGAGAATTATGGTCTTATGCAAAATTATCCGAATCCATTTAATCCAAGTACTTCTATAAGTTTTGCTTTGGCCGAAGATAGCAATGTAGAACTTACAATCTATAATGTTAGAGGTGAAAAAGTTAAAACCATATTTACGGATCATGTTTATTCAGATCAGATAAATTCTGTAGTTTGGAATGGAAATGATGCTAATGGAAAGCATGTTTCCAGTGGAATATACTTCTACAAACTTAAAACAGGAACAAGAGAATATAATAAGAAGATGTTAATGGTGAAGTAGAAATTAGCAGTTAGCAATTGGCTTAAAGCATTTAGCCCTTCAGATTTCTGAGGGGCTATTTTTCTTTAAAGAAACTTTTTTTCCCTATCTTTCTACTATTTGATTTTAGGAGATTTACTAAAGCTAATTACTAAATAATAAAAATTAACAGTGTCTTAAATGTCTCACATGCCCCTTTTTGACTCAATAATTTACTTGGAAATAATTTGAAACAATTTATGAGAAGGGATCATAGAATCAATTGTAGTAGGCATTTGCAAAGCATAACGGTGGATAATCATGTTTGGAATTGAAATTACATTTATAAGGAATATAAATAATAAAATGGCGTAAATTATTATTGAAATTAATAGGGTAAAATTAAAGCAAAGGAGAGAAGATGAAAAAGAGAAATTTGGTTTTAGGTGTTTTGCTTATAGTATCTGTGATCAGCCCATCATTATTCGGTGATGTTCTTTATGAACAACCTATAAACTGGAGTGGTACTAACGCTTATTTAATAGTTACTTCTAGTGGTAATGATTATGTTTTCCATGAAAGATACAACTTTGGAGGTTTTACCGGATCCCTTAATGAGATTGAAATCTGGCTTTTAAATACAAGTGGTACATTTGAAACTTTAGATTTCACTATTACATTCACACCAAACAATGTTGATGAACCTGATATTGGCAATGAAGTAGAAACGTACAATATATCCGGAGTAAGTAGTGTAGACACGGGGCAGTTATATTTGGGGTTTCAAGTTCATTCTTACACTATTCCCCTTTCATCACCGTTTGATACATCCACAGCAGAGTGGTTTTCGATTCACGCACCTAATACTCTAAATGATTACTACTGGATATGGTCCGCTACGGGTGACGGTACTTGCTATGATCAGTTTTATGATAATAATGTCGGCGGTGACCTTGCATTTGTTTTTGATGATAATGAAGGTGCACTTCCTGTAACTCTATCTTCTTTCACAACTTCTTTCTCAGAAGGTTCATCACAACTTCATTGGACGACCCAAAGCGAAAGCAATAACTTAGGTTGGAACATATACAGAAGTGAAACTGAAAATGTTGCAGAATGTATTCAATTGAATCAAGTAACAATTGAAGGAGCAGGAACAATTGCTGAGCCAACAGATTATACTTTTACAGATCCGTATCCGGTAACTGAGGGATCAAATTATTGGTTCTGGATAGAAAGCATCAGCTTTAGTGGAGAAACTGAGATCTTCGGTCCAGTTATACTTGAAGTACCTGGTGAAGACCCCGGTCAGGGCACTCCAGAAGCTCCTGAAAGTTATGGATTATATCAAAACTATCCTAACCCATTTAACCCAACAACAAACATCAGCTTTGCGCTTGATCATACAGAAAATTGTGAAGTAATGATCTACGATATAAAAGGAAGAAAGATCAAGACTTTATTTAAGGGAGAAATAGATGCAGATAGAGTTTATAGCTTTGTATGGAATAGCGATGATGAAAGTGGAAAAGATGTTGCATC
>CAXCCM010000273.1:0-1808 GCA_963981005.1 uncultured bacterium
AATATATAGTATCTCTTGTAATGTTTGGAATTTCAATACCTACAAGTCCGCGACCAGGTATTGGTGCCTGAATTCGAATACTTTTAGCTTTTATAGCAAGAGCCAGATCATCGGATAATGCATGAAATTTATTTACTTTCACCCCCGGAGCAGGCTCAATTTCATATTGTGTGATAATGGGCCCAATATTCACATTCTTGACTTCTGCATTTACTCCGAATTCAGCTAATTTATCAATTAATATTTCACTTGTTTTATTTATATTCTCTTGTATTTCCTCTCTATCTTCTTTTGATGGTTGAACACTTGAGAGAAAACGTATCGACTCCGGTATTGCATACTTTTTGAGTGTTTCGCTTAGTTCATCCTTATTTTGCGTCATCTTTTTAGGAGGAATGATTGGTTTCTTAAATTTCTCGGGTTTATCTTCTTTTGAGGCATGATCAGTGATCTTTGGTGTCTTCTTCTTTTTTGTTTTCTTTGCCTTCTTTGGCTTCTTTGGCTTTGGAGTCTTCACTTCTTTTGGTTTTTTAGAAATTGTAAATAGTGCTTTTATTCCCTTTACAGTTTTTAGAGCAATATAGATCAGGAATTTTTGAATATTTTCCAGATCAAAAATGAAGATCAAACTGATCAGTACAACTGCTAAAGAAATAATCCCAGTTCCTGTTCGCTCAAAAATATTTACCAAAAAGCTGTAGAATTTCCATGGGATAATTCCCGCTGCATCTAAGTTATTCGGATTTACAGCAAACGAACCAATATTTGCAAACAAGGCAAAGATTAAGAAGCTGATAATGCGAGTATAAGGATGTTTTTCTTTTTTAAGAAATATCATGAAAAATCCCAAAAATAAGCTTCCAATAAGTAATGAGATACTAAAAAATTTACCAAATATAGTTACAAGCCAAAAAGCAAAGAATGCTCCAAATGGTCCAATTGGGTTTGTAACAGCTGGAAAATCTAATTTTATGAATTTAAATATATTTAAGTTTGCCTTTTGAAGTAACTGATAATCTAAAACAATTTCCATAATTGGAGTTGCAATTGCTACCAGAAACAGAACAGACATTAATAAAATGATTATTCCAAAAAGAATTTGTATATATTTTTTCTTTCCTTCTTTATCCATTTTCACCTCGTTTAAACACTGAAACGAATATTTAATATATCACCGTCTTGAACAATATATTTTTTACCTTCAAGTCTGAATAAACCCTTCTCTCGAACATTTTTCTCTGATTCATGTTCAATTAGATCATTATAAGAAAAGCATTCTGCCCTTATAAATCCACGAGCCAGATCTGAGTGGATCTTACCTGCTGCTTCCACTGCATCATCACCTTTGGTAATTGTCCAGGCTCTTACTTCATCTTCTCCAACTGTAAAGAAACTACAGTAACCCAGAAGTTCATATGAAAACTTTGTTAACCTGTCTCTTGCAGATTCGCTAATATTCATATCCTGCATAAATTCAGAAGCTTCTTCTTTATCTAATTTATTAAGTTCCATCTCAAAATTTCCAGCAAATTCAATTATTTTATATTGTTTTTCTAGTTCATTAATTACTGATCCGTTCTCACCAAAATTATCTTCGTCAGAATTTAGGATGATCATTAATGGCTTTTGGGTTATGAATTGAAATCCACGAACTGACTTTTCTTCATCGCTTGCAAGTTCAAGAGAACGTATTGGATTCGATTCTTCGAGATGAGCAATAATCTTATGAAGAGCTTTTTCTTCCAACACTAAAGAAGCATCTTTAATACCTCTTTTTTTGCTCAGTTCTACTTTTTCAAGTCTTTTTT
>CAXCCM010000274.1:0-1807 GCA_963981005.1 uncultured bacterium
TTATTTGACACAATACAATTAATAAATTCCATCTTCTACATGATAAAAATAAAATTTTATAGTTTACTAAGAACATTCATAGAACAAAACGAGATAGATATTATTGCTGACAATACCTCAATATATAATGTAATTATTAAAATTGAAGAATTAACCAATAAAGATCTCAGATCTGAGTTAGTTGAAGATCATGAAATAATTTCCGGCACTATCATTCTGGTTAATGGTAGGAACATTTTTCATTTGGATAAATTAAATACAGTAATTAAAGATGGTGATAACATAGATATATTCCCACCAGGAGGTGGAGGATAATGAAAATGTTTTCTAGAAATGTAAAATTCTGGGGTGATGAGAAACAAAAGATAATTGCTGATTCCTCAATCCTTATAGCAGGAGTTGGCGGATTGGGATGTACTGTTGCAGAAGTTTTAACAAGAGCAGGAATTGGAAAATTGGTATTAATTGATAAAGATGCTATTGAAATATCAAATTTAAACCGTCAGATACTATTTGATCAAGAAGATATCGGAAAATCTAAAGTTCAAACTGCAAAACAGAAATTGCAGATGATCAATCCAAAATTGGAAATTGAAATATTCCAACAGGATATTTCCGATTTAAAAGATCTGCATCTTCCCCATCTTGATGGAATTGCTGATTGTTTAGATAATTTTGCTTCTAGATTTGAATTAGAAAAAATGGTGAGTGAGAATCAATTTCTTGTGCATGGTGGTGTGCAGAATGATTTTGGACAAATCACAACTATTATTCCAAATAAAACACAATCACTCAAAGAGATTTATCCAGGTATACATATTCCTGTGTCAGTTCCGATAGTACCGCAGATTGTTATTACAATTGGTTCAATGATGGCTCAGGAAATAATTAATAATTTATTTAGCAAATCGCAATTGATAAATAAAATGTTAATTGTTGAATTTTCTGATTTTTCGATGTTCAAAGTGAAAATTGAGAAATGATTATAAATATAAAGGAGAGATAACAATGAAAAAGGATGACAAAAGTTCATTGGCAATTGGTGGATGCTTGATGATTGGTATTGGTGTTGGTTTCGTTTTCTTAACCATAAACGTATTTTATTTTATAGCTTCAATTATGGTTGGCCTTGGTCTGGGTTTGTTAATTGCTTCCTTAATGCCTAAAAAGGAGGATTAATGAAAACCAAGATATCATCATTTGAAGGAATACGTTCCTTTCTGAAAGAGGGTGCCTGATCTACAGCTGTGTTGAGAGTTCTCAACGAGGCATATAATGAGAGGAAAATATTAGAGGAAAAAAGTTCTGCTATACTTGCCGGTGGAATAATGCAGCATGGTTATCAATGTGGTATGATCTGGGGAGCTGTTCTTGCAGCAGGAGTCAGAGCTTATGAACTTTATGGTCCGGGACCTGAAGCAGAAACTAGAGCAGTAATGACTGCACAGAAACTTGTTAAGGAATTTCAATCTTGTTCTGGAGAGATTAATTGTGTAGAGATAACAGATATTGATAATTCTTCATCAGCTTTAAAAATGTTATTTGTGTTCTTAATAAAAGGCAAAACACTTAGTTGTATGCGTTTAACTGGTAAATATTCGTCTAAAGCATTCAATACAATAAATGAATCATTATACGAAAAAGACATTGAAATTCAATCTGCACCAGTAAGTTGCGCATCAGAGTTAGCAAGAAAAATGGGTGCTTCAGAAAAACATATAGTAATGGCGGCTGGACTTGCCGGAGGTATCGGTTTATGTGGTGGCGGCTGTGGTGCGCTGGGAACAGCAATATGGCTTATGACCAT
>CAXCCM010000275.1:0-1793 GCA_963981005.1 uncultured bacterium
ATTTTGTAGTGTCCTTTAAGTTTAAGATCAACCAAATATGCATTTTTTATTATTTGTTCTTTTCTCTCGAATTTTTTTCCAAAGATCTCTTCTTCATTTTCAACGATAAGTTTAATTGCAGCAGCTCGCCAAACATATTTATGTGTTTCATCAACACGCAACAACAAATCGAAGAAATCATGTGTTTCTTGCTGACGCACAACTTTTGCGATACTGCCAACTCCAGCATTATAAGCACTCATCGTTAACAACCAGTCATCAGTACCACGATCTTTCAGATAATTCTGAGCATTTAGCAGATATTTTGCAGCGGCAGGTGTAGCTAGAAAAACATTTCTACGTTCATCAATAAACGAATCAATTCGCATTCCATAACCTTTAGCTGTACCGGGCATAAATTGCCAGATACCAAGTGCGCCTACACGTGATCCTGCCATTGGGCTTAATCTACTTTCTGCAATTGCTAAGTACTTTGTATCCAGAGGAATATTATAGTGGGAAAATACTGAATCAAAATATGCAAAGTATTTTCCACTTCTTGGAATAAACTTGTGTGCAACTCTCAATTCTTGCTTATATATTGTTTCAAATTTATCAAAGATACGTTCATTTGTAAGATCAAATGTTCTACCAGCAAAAACCATTGAATCGGGAATAATAAAATCTTGATTTACAGCTACTCTGCTATTAGCTGTTTCCAATGCCAGATATAACGAATCAATAGTGAAAACCGATTCATCAATTAATAGATATAGTGAGTCAATTATGCTATCTCTAACATATATTTCTTGTTGAAGAGAATCGGCAATAACATTAGGGATAGCTGATGTGGAATGGATAATTGGTTGTATTGGATCTGGTGTAGATATTATTGAGCAACCAAATAATGCAACAAATGCAATTATAATTAGAATAAACCTAAACATCTATTCTGTTTCCATCATGCGAGGTTTATAGATGTCATCATAATAGCTCATATATTTCCCGCTTTCAATTTCTTCTATCCAGTCCATATGATTTTTGTACCATGTAATAACCTCATCTAAACCTTCATCAAATTCTATTTGCGGATGCCAACCTAGTTCTTGTCTAATTTTACTCGAATCAACTGAATACCTTGCATCATGCCCTTGTCTATCCAGAACAAAAGTGATGAGATCATTTTTCACATTTAATTTATCAAGAATATTCTCAACTAGATCTATGTTCTTCCATTTATTGCCAGTTCCTACATTATATGTTTCACCAGATTTTCCAGTTTGCATTACAATATCAATAGCGCGGCAATGATCTTCTACATGTATCCATTCTCGAATATTCTTTCCATCACCATAAACAGGAATCTCTTTATTATTCAAGGCATTGTGTATTACAACCGGAACAAGTTTCTCTGGGAATTGATAATTTCCAAAATTGTTACATGCTCTTATCACATTAACTCGCTGACCATAAGTTTGATAAGCCACACGCAGAAGAAGATCAGCAGATGCTTTACTGGCAGAATAAGGATTATTCGGTTCAATATGAGCATCTTCTTTAACGTTATTGTCACCTGAGATAGAACCGTAAACTTCATCTGTGGAGACCTGTACAAACTTTTGTACTTTATGCTCTCTGGAATAATTAAGCAGGATTTGTGTTCCCATTATATTTGTTTGTAAAAAGATATCAGGATTTATGATGCTTTTATCTACATGTGATTCAGCTGCAAAATGAACTACATAATCAGGGCTGAATTGCTCAAAAACAGTTTTTACATCTTGTGGGTCTGCCACATCACCTTTTATGAATAC
>CAXCCM010000276.1:0-1780 GCA_963981005.1 uncultured bacterium
GGATGTTCATTTAGATCTTTAACAACTTTTAATTTTAAGTTAGAAAGTGGACATATTGTTAATGCCATTTTACGCTCTACTAAATCATTAACAACAGTTACATCTTCTAAACATCTATTACCATGATCAATTCTATCTACTTGCAACAATTGTAAAGCCTCAGTTATGTACTCCGGAGGACCTTCCTCACCCGCATGAGCAACAATCAAGTATCCTTCTTTCTTAGCTTTTTTGAACACTCTTTCAAATTTAGATGGTGGATGTCCAACTTCTGAAGAATCAAGGCCAATAGCATCTATCCACTCCTTAAATGGTGCAGCTTTCTCCAATATTACAAAAGCAGCTTCTTCTGGAAGATGACGTAAGAATGACATTATTAGTTTTGAGGTTATTCCAAGTTTGGTTTCTGCATCTACCAAAGCTCTATGAATTCCTTTTACTACGGTTTCAAAAGAAATCCCGCGGTCGGTATGAGTTTGAGGGTCGAACATGATCTCAGTATGTATGATATTCTGCTCTTTAGCCTTGGTGAGATATGCCCAAGTCATATCATAAAAATCAATATCATTTATTAGTACATTACATCCTGCATAATAAATATCTAAGAATTCTTGAAGATTAGAAAAATTGTAAGCTTTCTTTAAATCTTCGATGCTGCAATAATTAAGTTTAATTCCATTTCTTTTGGCAATCGTGAACATTAATTCAGGCTCAAAAGTGCCTTCAATATGCAGATGTAGTTCTGCCTTCGGAATTTCTTCAATAAACTTCTTCATATTCTCTTTTTTCATTTAAGTCATTAAATATCATTAGCAGTAACAACGCAATTTTTATTTCTTATCTTTCCAAAATACATTGCTTTATCAGCCTCTTTAATACTCTCATTAACGTCATGGATACGGTCATATAGACTTAGCCCTATAGTAATAGAAATTTTAATATCATGTCCTTTATAATGTATTATTTCATTTTTAATGCGAGCTCTTAATTTTTCTGCAATCTTTTTACCACCCTCAAGATTTGTTTCTGGAAGTAGCAACAAGAATTCCTCACCACCCCAACGACCCACAATATCTTGTTTTCTCATAAATGATAACATAAGAGAGGAAATTGTTTTAAGCACAATATCACCGGCATCATGACCGTATGTATCGTTTATCTTCTTAAAATTATCTATATCTCCCATTAAAATAGTAAATGGATTTTCATTTCTTTCGAAGCGGTCAGTTTCATATTTAATTTTTTGATACATATCCCTACGGTTCGAGAGACCTGTAAGCATATCTGTTTTTGCAAGATCGTCCATTTTATTATAAGCCTGAGTAAGCTCAATATTTTGTTCTTCAATTGTTTTATTGGAATTTGCTTTTTGCCTGAACTGGAAATAAAAGAAAAATCCCATAACTGCTACAGCTATTAGAATTACCACAAGAATTACTATGAACATTTCACTTTCTTTAGATTGATAATTAGTAATTGAAGCGTTTGTTTTAAGAAGTGCAATCTCTTGCTCTTTTTTTTCTGTTTCGTATCTAATTTGTAATTCAGCAACCTCTTTTTGAGTTTGTATAGAAATCAGATCATCTTTTAGTTCTGCATAGAGTTTCATTGCAGTATAAGCTTTTAGATAATCTCTTTGGTTAGTATATATTTCTGCCAGAAGGTTATAACATGATACCATTATCTGCTTATTATCAAAATTTTGTGCATAAGCTAAAGCCCTTTCTAAATTAAGTGATGCCTTCTTATCATCATTTTTTTCATAATAACTTACTCCGAT
>CAXCCM010000277.1:0-1775 GCA_963981005.1 uncultured bacterium
CTTATAAGAAGGGAAAATTAAAATAATATGTTGTGAACGGTGACAGGCCAAGTTTCCTCACTCCTTCCTTCTTGGCTTGTTATCGTCCATTTTAATGTTTGAGAGGACAATAAATGTTCAAAAATTATTTAAATGTAGCAATAAGAAATTTAAGTCGTCAGAAATTCTACTCAATTCTAAATATTTTAGGTTTAGCTGTTGGAATAACATGCAGTTTGCTGATAATTCTATATATTCAAACCGAGCTGAGTTACGATAAGTTTTACGATAATACTGATAATATTTACAGATTGAATAACGAAAATGATATGGGTGGAAAAATAGATAAATACTGTAATGCACCTCGCCCTATTTCACCAACAATGAAAGAGATTTATCCGGAGATCAAAACATTTACAAGAGTATGTGGAGTTGGTGGACTTTTTACTCATACGGCAAATCTATATTATGAAGAAAATGCTGTAGTGACAGATAAAATATTTGCTGTAGATTCAACCTTCTTCGATGTGTTCAGTAATGAATTTATTGAAGGAAGTGCTGAAGAAGCATTCTCTGTTCAAAATGCTATAATTATTTCCGAGAGTTTAGCTAAAAGGATTTTTGGAGACGAAGATCCATATATGAAAATTATATCAATTGAAAATGCATTTGATCTGGTTGTAACAGCCGTATATAAAGATCATCCAGGGCGTACCCATTTTCCTTATGATGCTCTTGTTCAATGGAGAGGAGCTTACCGGCCGGGAGAAGATAATGCGTGGTATGGCTGGCAGGTTTATCATTATTTCTTGTTGGAAGATGATGCAGACCCAGCTGATCTGGAAGCTAAATTCCCAGAATTCTTTGAAACTTACATGAAAGAAAGATACGATAGAATTAATGGCCATTCAACGCTCTCTTTACAACCAATAAAATCTATCAGACTCCATTCCAATTTAGTGTGGGAAATGTATCCGAATGGTGATGTGATTTATATTTATGTATTTAGTATTATTGCTGTCTTTCTGCTTCTTATTGCTTGTATAAATTATATGAACCTTGCTACAGCACGCTCTGCACGACGAAGCCGTGAAGTTGGTTTACGTAAAATCTTTGGTTCAAATCGTGGTTCATTAATTAGGCAATTTCTTTTTGAATCTATAATAATGGCAACAGGTGCTTCTTTAATTTCTTTGGTTTTAGCAGAATTACTATTGCCTGTATTTAATAATATTACCTCCTTAAACATCCAGATCAATCTACTTACAGAGCCTCTATATCTATTCGGAACTTTAGGATTAGGAGTTTTTATTGGGTTTATTGCAGGTATCTATCCTGCATTCTTCTTATCTCACTTTCAACCGGTTCACACCTTAAAATCTGAATCTGTAAAAGGTGTTCAAGGTGCACTATTCCGCAAAATACTTATAATAATTCAATTTACAATCTCTATTGCGATGATCATAGGAACACTTATCGTGATCAAGCAACTTATGTATTCTAAAAATAAAGACCTTGGTTTCAATAAAGAATTCCTTATGGCTATCGATATACGAAGTCAGCAAATTGATCAGCAAATGCAATCATTCAAGCAGGAATTGGTTTCGCATCAGGGTGTTGTATCAGCTGCTGCTTCCTTCAATATGCCTGGTACAACTTTCAATCGTTCTCCAGTTCGTGCAGAAACTAATGAAGGTGATATTCAGCAAATGAGCTGTCAGTTCATGCAGATAGATTTTGACTATCTAGAAACTATGGAAATAGAACTTATTGAGGGTAGGAATTTCAGTAGGGAT
>CAXCCM010000278.1:0-1753 GCA_963981005.1 uncultured bacterium
GAAGCCTTCCAAGGTGCAGATATTGTATGCCCAAAATCTTGGGCATCTTTTGGTTTAATGGAGCAGCGACGTGATCTGTTGCATGCTTGTGATCAAGCTGGATTAGATGCATTGGAAAAAGAATGCCTTGTGGAAAACCAGCAACACATAGATTGGGAATACACTGCCGAGATAGCAGCTCTAACAAGCAACGCATTGTACATGCATCCACTGCCAGCAGATGTTACTGGTTTGAACTGTGATCATGGTGAAGTAACAAAAGAAATCTTTGATGCCAACCTTTACGACACATACACTCAAGCTAGTTTTAAGCCAGTTGTTATTACTGCGATGATCTTCCTTTCTAAGATCAATAATCCTGTGCAAAAACTTACTGAGATAATGAATAGTAATCTCAATAGATTATCCTAAAAGAAGAAACTTGCATTATCTTTAAAGTGTAAATAATTTGTAAGAAAAATAATATAGGTAGGAAATAAATGTCTAAATTAGCCATTGTTGCAATTGGTGGAAATTCTTTAATAAAAGATGCAAAACACCAAACTGTCGAAGATCAAAATGATTGTATTATTGAGACTTCGGAACATATCGTTAAGTTAATCGAGAAGGACATCAATGTGGTAATAACACATGGGAATGGTCCGCAAGTTGGATTCATTTTACTTAGGTCTGAAATTGCAAAAAGTGAGATTCATGAAATTCCACTCCCTTCTGCTGGAGCAGATACACAAGGAGCTATTGGTTATCAGATCCAACAAGCCGTCGGGAATTTATTACAGAAAAAGAAGATAGATAGAAAAATAGCAACTATTATAACACAGGTATTAGTAGATAAAGATGATACCGCTTTTAGCAATCCATCAAAACCTATTGGTCCCTTTTTATCTGAAGAAGAAGCCAAATCAAAAAAACATGAGTATGGTTGGGATATAGCCAAAGATGCGGATAGAGGATATCGTAGGGTAGTTGCATCACCAAAACCTATAAAAATCATCGAGCAAAACATTATTAATAGCCTCATAATAAATGATTATCTTGTTATTGCTGTTGGTGGTGGTGGAATTCCCGTTATTCAAAATGAAGATGGAAGTTTAAGAGGTGTTCCGGCTGTGATCGATAAAGATAGAGCATCTGCTCTTCTAGCAGAAAATCTCAAAGCAGATTTTTTAATCATTTCTACAGCTATTGAACGCGTATGTCTTAATTTTGGAGAAGAAAATCAAAAAGAGATTATGGAAATGACTCTTTCAGAAGCAAAACAATATTGTGATGAAGGACATTTTAAAAGTGGTTCAATGCTTCCTAAAATGGAGGCAGCGATTGAATTCCTTGAAAATGGTGGAAAAGAAGTAATAATTACAACTCCAGCACTTCTTACTGATGCAGTATTTGGAGATGCTGGTACAAAAATTAGGAGATAAGATGTCTAAAATAATTAAAAAAATTGATAGAGATGTAAGAAAGAATACAATAAAAAGATGTCGAGAAAAGAACATCATTATTCCTACTTATGAGCAACAAAAAAATCCTGATTTGATTCCTGAAGGAATTAAAGAGGAGTTGAAAAATATCGGTTTGTGGGATGTGAATCCGCTTAATCTTTTCCGTATAACCTGGAAAAATGAACCAACTAAACAAGGTGGTGGGTTTGGTGATGTAAACTTTCTGGAAATTCCTAGAGAAATTACTGGAACAAAAGCCAGAGTTGTTGGATTAGTAGGAAAATTCTTTCCAACCGGAGCTCATAAAGTTG
>CAXCCM010000279.1:0-1729 GCA_963981005.1 uncultured bacterium
TCCATGTTTCAGATTACGAACTATCTGATCCTGAAGAGATTCTGGGTTCTTTGTATTCTTTTATGCGAGATAGAGGGTTCATTGAGCCACTTAAAAAGCTGACTTTGTTTACTCTTTGGGACTTCATCTTTAAGATATACAAGGAGATTAAAGCAATTGACGACGAGCGTAGCAGGAATGTGGTCAGAAGCAAAAATCTAAAACTATCTTAGCGATTCCGTTGTCTTTATTTTGGCTGGCGGCTACGAACACACATGTACTTCTGTTTGTACACCGAATGGGATACAGATAATATTGATGGGTATTGAATATATCGTGAAGTATTGATTTTACAAGTCGGAGTGAGTGGATTTGAACCTCCAACCCCTGCCTCCCAAAGCTACTTCTCATATGTGAAATTCAATTCTAAAATGCTGTTCCAGCCAAAACCCTGGTGTCCATATAGGTGTCCATCAGCGGTATTCGAAGATATAAATTCATATCACTCAGTATCAATCGAAATGGGAATCAGATGAACTATTTATCTGAAAATATGAACTAAATATCACTCAGTATCAAAAGCTGTCAATTGATATAAATCAACAGATTCCTTTCGAAGAGGATTCCTAATCCTCAGTTCCGGGTTTGTGTTCTAGTGGGGCAATATGCTTGAGGGTCGAATCTTTTGCATCAAACATCATTTGAATATTCTAACGAAATCTTTTTTATTTGCTCCAAGTGTAACGAGTGATCGAATCATCAAATCTAATGTCACCGAAGGATCACCGGTTTCCATCTTTGAAATTCTTGACTGACTTGTTTTTAATAGCTTTGCTGCTTGTTTCTGAGTCAGCCTTTGTTCCTTTCTTATCTTTTGAAAGGCCTCGAATAAAGCTACTCTAACTTCGATAAGAGCATTTTCTGCATCTGTTAGTTCGAGAAACTCCTGTACTGTTCCCGTTTTCCAACCTGCATCTTTTAAGCTCTTTATTTTTTCTTTTTTCATAGTCACCTTTCAAATAATATCTTGGTAGCGTTTGAGACGTTTTTTACACAGCTTTTTTATATTCTCGGGTGTTTTTTTGGTTTTCTTTGCAAATACTTCCAGAATGACAACGAAATCATTGTCAACATACAGGATTATCCGCCACGTTTTCTCAGAATCCCTTATGTGTAGATCATAACAGCTTTTTTCAATCTCAGGCATCGGATCAAAAGGAGGATTGCTCAATTTAATACCCTTCTGCGCTATCCTGAGGAAAAATCCAGCTTCTTTTCTCGCTTTCTCCCCAAAAGGCGGTGTTTTAATCTCACCGCTTAACCAAACCAGTGTTTTATCTTTATCCATATTCGCTGTTATCAAGGTTGTATGTCAGTTCTGACATATCGTAGGATTAGTATATGTCAGATCTGATATAGTGTCAAATATGTTTTCTATCACTTCTCAAAATCTCATCATGCAGTACTGGAAACATACAAATCAAGTACTGGATAAAATGAACTCAAAATCGAGAGCAATATAACCAAAAATTGAACAAAGCACTTTCGAAACGAGTTTTATCTGATAGGAATTAGTGACAAAATCAAAATCGAATAATGATTTCGTTTACCTGGCAGCGGAAGATGACGTCCTGAAATCGAAAATCACTCATTACAGAGGTAGTCTCCTGTATTTATAGACACATCAATTGACTGTGCTATAATAAACATTGGACTAAACTGCTTTCGCAGTAGCTGCTGCTAACAAAGA
>CAXCCM010000280.1:0-1714 GCA_963981005.1 uncultured bacterium
ATTTTTAAACACGCTACGGGTAGCGGCAAGACTTTCACAGCTATTAAGATTATTGAAAAACATTTGGAGAAAGGACCAGCACTAGTTCTAGTACCTTCTACACTCTTATTGAAACAATGGGGAAAAGAAATCTATGCAGAAATTCCAGATGTTGCTTTACTGAAAGTTGGATCTGGTAATTCGAAGTGGAAGAGAAGTGGAATCTTAGAAGCCTTCACTCGGGATCGCGGCTCCCTAAAAAAACGAGTTGTACTTGCCCCCATGCAAACATCACGAGAAGAGAAATTTAGGAGAAGGCTAGCTGGAGACAGAAATTTACTTGTTGTTGTAGATGAAGTTCACAATCTGGGAAGTACTGAAAATTCAAATATATTAAAAATAAGTGCAGGTTCGAGATTAGGCTTAAGCGCCACTCCTGAGAGATATGGTGACCAAGAGGGTACCGATAAAATATTGAGCTATTTCGAAGGTATTGTAGAACCTGTTTACACCATTGAGAATGCTCTAAAGGATGGCAGACTTACTAATTATGATTATTTCCCATTTGAGATTCATTTAAGTGACGAAGAGCAATATAAGTGGGACATTCATACAAAAAAAATCCGGAAAATGTATGCACAGCTCAGGCGATCTGAAAATGGCGACAGAATTTATACATCTAGTCTTAAAATCGAAATATTGAACAGATCTCGTATTGCAAAAAAAGCGGTAGCAAAGATCAATGCCGCTTTGCATGTAATCGTCGAACATTTCAAAGCTGGGGAGAAATGGTTAGTCTATTGTGAAG
This sequence comes from uncultured bacterium, assembly GCA_963981005.1. GTDB lineage: Bacteria > Cloacimonadota > Cloacimonadia > Cloacimonadales > TCS61 > Tenebribacter. Next base: position 788 of record CAXCCM010000280.1, read on the forward strand.
ATATAGATCACATGGAACAGGTAGATAATATTCTTACGGGCAATGGTTTTAAAACTCTTTTTTACCATTCCGACCTAGCGGATGAAGTAAAAGAAGAAACACTTAAGTGGTTTAATGCGGAAGGGGGAATTCTGCTCTCAGTTAGATGTTTAGACGAGGGTGTTGACATCCCAAGTTGTACGCATGCTTTAATCTTAGCTTCCTCACAGAATCCGAGACAGTTTATTCAGCGCAGAGGCAGGGTGCTTAGAAAGTCACCTGGAAAATATCGATCAGTAATATTTGATACGCTCGTCATACCATCAGACTCAAGTAGTATGGCGAATAATCTTTCACTTTTACGAGCAGAATTAGTACGAGCATATGAGTTTTCAAAAAATTCCAACTCTCGTACTGGTAGTGCTAGAATAAGAGAGATAATTGGCAATCTAGGCATAAACATTGAAGATTTTATTGGAATAGGAACCGAGGAGCTTGATGAAAATGAAAATTAGCAATAAGAGTATGGCAATAGATATACTGAAACGCGTTGAGGGCTCATCATCAGAGCAAATCATTGAGATTCTAGAAGCTTGCTATAAAATCCAAAATTCTCATCAATATGAAACTGAGAGAAAACAATCCAGGACTGAAATGGAATCAGTAATTGATGAATACGTAAAATCTATAATTTCAATAGAAGAAGGCCAAAAATGATCCTAAAGAAGATGTCTCTAATCAACTTTATGCCCTTTTTTGGTAAGGCTGAACTTGATTTCCCAACCCCTGATTCTAATATGAATGTGTTATTGGTCTTCGGCGATAATATGCGGGGAAAGACCAGTCTGCTAAATGCCATGAGGTGGTGTTTCTATCAGGTGGCTCTAGATCGAAACATGAAAGCATACCCCTGGAATTCAATGGTGAATAAAGTTGCTTCAAGGAAAG
>CAXCCM010000281.1:0-1697 GCA_963981005.1 uncultured bacterium
TATTTAATTTTCAAGAAAATAGAAACTCGATATATTTGTCAAGAAAGCAAAGAGTCCTATTCCAATAAATTCTCTAGTAAATACATTATGCAATATTTGTTCCGCAGTTTGCAATTACTATAATGCATTTTATAATAATCTGCTAATGACTAGTTGCTATGAAGTTATCTCGTTTTTGCCCCTTTACCTTAGTTATTATTAATTTTGGCTTTACAAATTTTCTTTATTGAATCACTTTTCTCACATGAAAAATATTATAAAATGTAATTACAAATTATTAGATTGTGGTGAATTTGAAAAGTTGGAAGAAATTGGAGAATATATATTTCGGCGATCAGCTCCACAGGCAACATGGAAACGTAAATTAAGTGATAATATTTGGAAAAATAATCATGCCAGATTTGATCAATTAAAAAGAGAATGGAGAACATTCACAGAAGATAAACTACCAAATTTTGAATGTGATAATGTGACATTAGAATTAAGATTAACCTCAAACGGTCAGATTGGAATATTCCCTGAGCAATTAGCAAATTGGCAATGGTTACAAACTGTAACCTCTCACGCAAAAAGACCGTTAAATATTTTAAATGGGTTTGCATATACTGGTGCATCTACACTTTTTGCATCATCACCAAAGATAACCGTTACGCATATTGATGCTTCTAATAGCAGTGTGAACTGGGCGAAACAAAATTGTCATTTATCAAATTTAGAAGACAATTCAATTCGTTGGATAGTCGATGATATTATTGCTTTTCTTACACGTGAAGTAAAACGCGGTTCTGTTTATGATGGAATAATTTTAGATCCTCCTGCATTTGGTCGTGGAAAAAAAAGAACTATATGGAAGTTAGAAAAGGATTTACCAAAATTAATACGCTTAGTCGATCAACTTTTAAGCAGTGACCCTAAGTTTGTGATTCTTTCGTGTCATGATAAAAGTTTTGGAGAATATGAGTTGCAGAAGGAACTTACAAAATTGCAGAGTTTGAAAAACGGAAAAATTGAGACTTTAGATCTAACAATAAATTCTAAAATTGGAAATGACTTGCCTGCCGGAAAATGTGCCAGGTGGAGAAAAGGATAAGAAAGAACATCCCGATTTCTCAGGGTGTTCTTCATATATCAAACAAAATATTTTTGTAATTATTTCATTAGAATCATTTTCTTTGTTTGTTGGAAATCATCAGTTTTCAATTTATAGAAATATATTCCTGATGTTGCTAGTTTACCATTATCATCTCTTCCATTCCAAATTACAGAATGCTGTCCAGCTGATAGCTGACTGCTGATAAGTTGTTTTACTTTCTGCCCTCTCAAATTGTAGATTTCAAGATACACAAATGAGGACGTTTGTGCTACTGAAAAAGAAATTGTTGTTTCTGGATTGAATGGATTTGGATGATTTCTTAAATTGAAATCATAAATAGATATTTGTTGATCATCTAATTCTACACTGTCATCTGTAATTTCCATAATCCAAACATCATTCATGCCGGAGCCGTGGGACATATTCCCACCAGCAGCGATATACGTTCCTGTAGAAAGCTGTCTAACAATATGAATCATATCACTTGCACTTGCATGCACAAAATAATCGAACATGAATTCACCGTTTTCATCGATCTTAATAACCCAGCCATCTGTTTGCCAAGGTCCGCTTAAAGAGTTTGAATCGGAACCACTAATTATGA
>CAXCCM010000282.1:0-1641 GCA_963981005.1 uncultured bacterium
AAGATATACAGCAGTGGAAGAGTGAAGAGAAAAAATTCAAAGTATGGAATAGTGAAAATTTCGAGTTGTTAAAATCCATCTTTAAGAACAACAGAGTAGCCAAAGATTATTCATCTTCCGGATGGTCTATTGAAAGAATACTTATTTCAGATCTTAAAATTGATAGATCTGGGAATGGCGGGATCAAACAATTAAAGAGCTCAAAAACGCAGGATTTGACATTTAAAGGATAACTATGGATTTTGACAAAAAAAATAGCAGGAGAAAAAATGAAAAAGATAATAATACTTATAGCCCTTCTTACATTCGCTTTACTATTAACAGCTGAAGAGGATTTGAAGCATGGTCTTGGATTTACCGGTGGAATGATTTCAGGTAGCGGTTTTTCTTACCGTCAAATGAACGAAACCTATGGTTTTCAATTTGCTTTTGGTGCAATTTCAATTGGAGATACTGACGACACATATTTTGAAGATGAGTATGATAGCTATTGGTGGCATGATACAGATTCTAATCATATAATTGAAGATGAAGGGATCTTCTATCATACAAATTTTGGAGCTTCTTATTACAAATTTTTACATAAAGGGAAAAAATCTACATTCTACTTTTTAACCGGAGTAGCAACTTATATTAATTTTGGAGAAGTGAGTGAGCAGGTTTACGGATATAATGATGTTGATGAAATTTGGGAATCTGTTGGTGAACCAACTGAAAATAATGAAGTTAATATTCGTGCAAATGTTGGTTTTGGCATCGGAATAGATTATAAATTAACAGAAAATATACACCTAAATTTGGATTGGCCTCTTGTCCTTTCTAAAAGTGATGAAGATTTTGATATTATAATGTACATCCCTCAAGCTGGTATCCATTATTATTTTAAATAGCGTGTCATGCGAGCAATAATAATTGTTATCGACAGCTTTGGAATTGGCGCTCTTGAAGATGCTGAAAATTATGGAGACGATGGTTCCAATACAGCCTTGCATATTTGCGAAACTGTAAATGGAGCAAAATGGCCAAACCTTACAAAGCTGGGATTGGGAAATGCTTCCTTACTTTTGGGGAATGAGCTTCCCGGCTGTGAGGTTACAAATAACCCCTTAGCAAGTTTTGGCGTGATGAATGAAAAATCTCCTGGTAAAGATACAACTACCGGACATTGGGAATTAGCAGGTTTAGAACTAGAATCGGCTTTCACAACTTTCCCACCTGAGTTTCCTTCTTTTCCTAAAAAGTTATTAGATGATTTTACGCATGTTACAGGTAAAGAGATTATTGGAAATATAGCTGCATCTGGAACTGCCATAATCGAAGAGCTTGGTAAGGAACATTTAGATACTGGAAAACTGATAGTATACACTTCTGGTGACTCTGTCTTTCAGGTTGCAGCACATGAAGATATTGTACCATTAAAAGAGCTTTATGAGATTTGCAGCAAAGCAAGAATTCTGTGTGATAAATATTATGTTGGAAGAGTTATCGCCCGTCCATTTGTAGGCTCACCCGATAACTTCACACGAACAAAAGGCAGACATGACTATTCTATTAATTATACTGGTGAAACCATCTTTGATCATCTACAGAAAAACAATGTGAACACAGTTGGAGTTGGAAAAATCGGAGATATTTTTCTGG
>CAXCCM010000283.1:0-1635 GCA_963981005.1 uncultured bacterium
CATTTATCTATTTTTGGTTCATTCTCCAGTGTTTTTATATAGGAAGCTGAAGCATTCTTAAGCCAGATTGAATCTTCTTCTAATTTCCAGGTTGGGAAATATTTTTCTACTGAATATTCTTTGCCTGTGTAAGCAACAGCATCATATTGAAGAACTGTTACTTCTGCATCTTTCACTCCGGCAAGCTTGCAGCATTCTTCCAATTCTGCAACTGCTATTTCTTTTGTTTCGCCCCATGTTAAACGGCGGTCTAATTGGATTTTTGCATAATCTGCAACTGCGCATTGACTTGGTGATCCTGACTCAAAGATGCTGGTTGTAATTGTTCCTTTACCTAAGAAATCATCGTGCTTTAATCTATCATTGAGTTTTTCAACTTCATTAACGATCTTTGCCATTTTGTAGATTGCATTTACTCCACGTTCTGGTGCAGAACCATGGCAAGAAACACCTTTCACTTCGATCGTCATTTCCATTCTACCTCGATGACCACGATAGATATTCAGGCTAGTTGGTTCGGTGCTAACAACGAGTTCAGGTTTAATGCAATCTTCTATTATCATGTGTTCCCAAGCAATGCCATCACAATCTTCCTCCATTACAGTTCCAGTGAAGAGGATTGTAAATTCATGGTTAAGGTCGAGTTCTTTGATTATTTTGGCAGCGTAAACCATAGATGCCATTCCGCCAAGTTGATCTGAAGCTCCACGTCCCCAGACTTTTCCATCTTCAATACGTCCTTCATGAGGAGGAAAATCCCAATTATCTAAATTGCCTGGATATACTGTATCAATATGTGCATCAAATGCGATGAGTCGGGGGCCATTTCCAATTGTTCCAATAATGCTTCCAAGTCCATCAATTCGGACTTTATCAAATCCAACTTTTTCCATTTCCTTCTTGATAACCTGGATCATGTTTCCTTCTTTCATAGAGAAGGATGGAGTTTGGATCATTGCAGCTAGAAATTCAGCTGTTTCTTGTTCATATTTAAGAGATAATTCTCTAATTTCTTTGAATATACTCATGTTTTCTCCTATTTATTTAACCTTAAAAAGGTTTTTTTCAAAACCTCTTCTTACTTATTACTTTCAAAAGTTTTTACAAGTTTTCTAACTCTAAAAGAGTAACAATGTAAGATTCTTCGAAAGAAACTTTTTCAGAGTCTTTGTTTACAAGAAGATACATGATAATCTACGAGATTTATAGATCTGATCCGTTGCTTTTCTCCATGTTATATTTTTTATTTTCATAGTATTATAATGTTTCACCTAATTTCTCATATTTTACTAAGAGTTCAACTTTATCACTTTCACCACTTTCACCAGTGAAATCTCCCTCATGAATAACTGCGACTTTTTCTAGATTGAAGAAGAATTTTCCTAACCATTTTTCTAAATAGTCAGAAACATCTCTGAAGGTTTTGGATGGTGCTCCCGAAGTTACAATAGAGATGAATTTCTTCTTATCCAAATCCCTGATCTCAAAATCTTTAAGAATAAAAGTGTACCATCTATCAAACATTGTTTTCATCTTGCCCGTGATGTGTCCCATGAAAACAGGTGAACTAAAAATGATCAGATCTGCTTCACGAATTTCAGGAAGTAAAATATTTCTGAAGTCATCATCATGAAC
>CAXCCM010000284.1:0-1619 GCA_963981005.1 uncultured bacterium
CTCTGTTCGAAAAATTTGAAGGTAAATTAAAAGAATATAAAGGAAATCTGAAACGAGCAGCAGTAGAGCTGGCAAAAGATTGGCGCTCAGATAGGATCTTGCGTAAACTTGAAGCAATGATAATAGTAGCAGATAAGAGCACTCTTTTGTTGATCTCTGGAACTGGTGATGTTTTAGAACCAGATGAAGGAATTATTGCTATTGGCTCTGGTGGTAATTATGCACTTGCGGCTGCTAAGGCATTTGTAGAAAATAAGAAACTATCAGCTTCCCAAATAGTAGAAAATTCTCTAAATATCGCTGCTGATATCTGCATCTATACAAATAACAACATCATGATCGAGGAAATTTAATGAAAAAATTCACACCAATTAGAATTGTAGAAGAACTTGATAAATATATAATCGGACAAGATAAAGCAAAACGTGCTGTTGCTATAGCCTTACGTAACCGCTGGCGAAGACAACAAGTAGAAGGTGATCTTCAACATGAAATAATGCCAAACAATATTATCCTTATCGGTCCTACAGGTGTGGGAAAAACAGAAATAGCGCGCAGACTTTCTAAATTGGCAAAAGCACCATTTATAAAAGTAGAAGCTTCCAAATTTACTGAAGTTGGTTATGTTGGACGAGATGTAGAATCCATGATCCGTGAGCTTATGAATATTGCTTTGAATGATGTACGAACAGAGATGACAACGCGTGTACAAGCTCAGGCAAAAGTTAATGCTCGAAAGCGAATAGTAGATATTCTGTATCCCAAAGCTCCACTTAATCCGCAAGATACTGAAGAAGAGATTAAGAAGAAAGAAGAGAGATATCAGCGTATCCGCAAGAAAATGGAATTACTTTTTGACACAGGTGAATTAAATAATAGGGATGTAGAAATATCTTCTGAGCGAAGAACACCTCAAATTGATCTATTTTCACATTCTGGGAATGAAAGTTTTGAGCTCCCAATTGGTGAGATCATGGCTGGCATTATGCCTATAAAAAGAAGTGATAAAAAGAAAAAAGTTAAAGTTAAAGAAGCTTATAAAGCACTTATTGAAGAAGAAGCAGGCAAGCTTGTTAAGCCCGATGTTGTTAAGAAGGAAGCTAAGAAACGAGTTGAAGATAATGGAATCATCTTTATTGATGAGATAGATAAAATTGCCGGCAACGAAAACCGAACAGGTGCAGATGTTTCTCGGAGTGGTGTTCAGCGCGACCTCCTCCCCATCGTAGAGGGTTCAAATGTCCCTACAAAGCACGGGCTTATAGATACTTCTCATATTCTTTTCATTGCAGCTGGGGCTTTCAGCACTTCCAAACCTTCCGATCTAATTCCTGAATTGCAGGGACGTTTTCCAATTCGCGAAGAATTGCACAGTTTATCTAAAGATGATCTGCACAAAATCCTGTTATACCCTAAAAATTCATTAACTAAACAATACATTGCTTTATTCAAGGCAGAAAATGTAAAACTTAAATTTAATGAAGATGCTGTTGAAGAAATTGCGAATTTTGCTGCAAAAGCAAATGTAAAAATGGAAGATATTGGAGCTAGAAGGCTTCATACGATAATGAATTCTCTATTAGATGAGCATCTTTTTAATATGCCGGATTCAAATATGA
>CAXCCM010000285.1:0-1601 GCA_963981005.1 uncultured bacterium
AAGAGATTGGTTGGCGAGGTTTTGCACTCCCCCGCCTGCAAATGAAATTCACTCCCTTACAGTCCAGCATTATTCTGGGAATTATCTGGTCATTGTGGCATGTTCCTATTAAAATAGATATTTTGTTTTCCAGTCCCTCATATTTCTTAAGTTTTTATTTCATTTTCACTCTCGTCTGCATCTTGTATTGCATTGTCATCACATATTTCTATAATCGTTTGGGCGGTAGCATTCTCATCGGCGTAGCTTTTCATGGTCTCATGAATGATTCGACCGGATTAAAAACAATCTTTAACGCAGATTCTCTGGTAATCAATGATTTCGTTGATACAGGACTTATAGCAATCATTTTTATGGTAGTTGTTTTTGCCATCCTATATAAAGAAGGACCAATGTTGGGTAAAAGGGAAACTAAATTATTGTAATATCAAACCGATAACATCCTGATCTCCAAAAGGATTCTGGGCAGTTGGTAAGCATTAACAAACTTCCAATTTAATTAGTAAGAATAAAAAAGCCCTGCTCGCTTTGCGAAACAGGGCTTTCCATTTAGGGGAGAGTTATTTAATTTCCGGTTCTACTGGCAATATCATTAAGATATTTTCACCTTCAAATTTTTTCATTTTTGTTCCAAAATCCCAAACTGTTTTTAAACCTTCGGGAATAAAAGATGAAGCGTTCATTCCGATCTTGAATGAATTATCATCATCATCACCTTCGAACTCAACAAGTTTCACTTCATGCTTAAGTTCTGCCATTTTTTTCATTTCAGTAACAGCCAGATCCATTCCACCAAGAGCATCAACTAGACCAAGTTGGAAAGCCTTCTTGCCGGTCCAAACTCTACCTTGTGCAATTTTGTGAACATCTTCTTTAGATAGATCACGTCCTTCTGCAACGATTCCAATGAATCTATCATAGAAGTGTTTAATGGATTCTTGACCCATTTTTTGTTCTTCTTCTGTTGGGAATCTGTGAGTTGAATAAAGATCAGCATGTTTACCTTTCTTCACAGTATTCCAGTTTACATGTATCTTTTCATACAATCTCTCAAATATTGGGAAGATGCCAATGACTCCAATAGAACCTGTGATCGTGGATGGATGTGCAATAATTTTATCAGCTTTTGCGGCTATATAGTAACCACCACTAGCAGCAACTCCACCCATAGATACGATAACAGGTTTAGCATTTTTTCCGGTTTTGCAAAGTTCAACTTCTCTTCCGATAACATCAGATGCAAGTGCTGAGCCACCACCACTATCTACACGGATAATTATACCTTTTACAGATTTGTCTTCACGTGCTTGTTTTATTGCTTTAGCAGTTGTAACAGAACCTATTGATTTTCCAGGAGTTCCTTCTCCAGAATGTATACTTCCAACTGCATAGATAAGTGCAACTTTATCTTTTTTGGATTTACTCCATTTAGTTGTTGCAACTTCATTACAATATTTTTCTACAATTTTAGCTGACTGATAATCATCTTTGATCTTATCTTCCAACTCATCTTCGTAGATCACACCGTCTATAAGACCAAGCTCCAGAGCAAGTTCAGCATCCCAATATGGTCCTTCATCAATTAATTGCTCAACAGATTT
>CAXCCM010000286.1:0-1589 GCA_963981005.1 uncultured bacterium
TGGAAATTGATCCTCTATATAAAGATGCTGTTATAAATTATACGAGATTACTCAAAACACTCAATCAAGTACACATCGCGATACCTCTGTTAGAGCAGTTTACTGAAATCAAACCAAACGACAAAGACATATTGCAACTTTTGGACAATATTCGTACTCCTTCACAATCCAGACTTAAGATTGCCGTTCTATGCTCACGTGGATTTGATTCTTTTTTAGAAGATATTGTTAATCACCTCAAGGCAAGTCATGATGTAAGAACTTGCTACACAAATAATGAACTTGAAATTCATTCGTGCATTGAATGGGCAGATATTGTTTGGCTTGAATTTGCAAACGATATTTCTGTTTATGTCACAAATAAGGTATCGGCAATTCATCAAAAAAAGGTTGTCTGCAGAATACATAAATATGAGGCACTTGTAGGACTTCTGTCTCAGATTGAATGGAATAAGATCGACAAGGCCATATTCGTAGCAGATCATATAAGGGAAATAGCATATGAAACCTGTCCATCAATTGCCAGGGAAACGGATTGCATTGTAATCAATAATGGTGTGAATTTGCAGAAGTTCTCTTATAAAAAGCGGAAACCTGGATATAATATTGCAGTAGTAGGTCACATAAACAATAAAAAAAATCCTTCAATGTGGGTTGAGATACTAAACAGGCTCGCAACCTTAAACCCGCAGTATAAGATTAAAATTGTCGGCGACGGCCAGGAAATTCTGTACAAATATTATTTTGAAAATATAATTCCAAAGCTTGGACTTGAGAAAAATATAGAATTTTTTGGTAAAACTGACGATATACCAAGCTGGTTTGAAAGAGAAGGCATCAATTATCTACTCACAACCAGTGTATGCGAGTCCTTTGGTTACGGGATTGCAGAGGCAATGGCCATGGGCTATAAGCCTTTAATACACAACTTTCCTCATTCCGAAGATATCTGGCCACATCATTGCATTTTCAGCTCTACTGACGAATTAATAGAAATAATCAATGACAACTATAACTCCCATGAATACCATGAATTCGTTGAAAGCAGGTATTCATTGTCTTCGCAATTGGATGCAATTGATGATATGTTGATATCCTTGAATAATGAATCCCATACTCAGATTACCACTGATACTCAAATGGAAAATGAAGTCAACGCCTAACATTCGATTTAAGTACAAAACAAAACCCAATAACCTGCAAAACCTCATATACCTGAACTGGATTTACGCATATTAGGATTGTGCTTATTGTTTTAAACCGTTTAAATCTAACCTATGAATTCAAATCTATTAAAGACAGTTGAAGATCTGGTTCAATCAAATAATCATGCTGATGTAGAAACACTAGTTCAATCCTGCACCATAAGCGATGAAGATTTAAATAATATAGGTACAATCTATTACAACCAAAATAAAAATGAACATGCTGAGAAGTATTTTCTGCAGTCAATTGAACTGAACAAGGATTATCACACTGCTATACATAACCTGGCAGAACTTTACTACAATTCAGAAAGAATCCACGACGCATCTCAGTACTACGAGAAATACATAAGACTCAATCCTAACGACACCAATACAATAAAT
>CAXCCM010000287.1:0-1549 GCA_963981005.1 uncultured bacterium
CTTGTAATTCTACAACATACAAATAAAGAATTCTACTCTGAGGTTAAAGCAGAAAATTATACTTCAAGCTATGCAAATCCTGAATATTGTGTAGAAAACTTTGGTAAAGAATATGGAGCACTCTTCTCAGCATATTATGTAAATTATAGGAATTATGTAACATTCTCTTTCCAACATATGCAATATTACATGCTAAGATGGAACAATACTTTTATCGAGGTTAATAATCTATTCAAAGAAGGACTTCCCACCTTTGAAGAATGTAAAAAGATAATGATGGGTGAATTCAAAAAGTTATCAAAAGAAGATACAAAATTGAATTTTACTAAGAGTTATGGTCCTGCAACAAAAATGTATCGAGATATTGTTATGAAAGCAGATTTGTCTGATTTTAGATATCTCTATCAATATGGAAAACACATTGGAGATAATGAACTAAAAAGCGCTGAATTTCTTAGTAGTTATCCTAGTGATAAAATCAATATTCTGGCAAAAGCTATTGCTAAAGCTTTTATTCGTGGATATGAGCTGGCAAAAAAAGATCTCACGAAAAAGAGAACACTTAATATTTACTATCATTTAGGCCAGGAAAAAATTGCTCGTGCAATTGCTAAATATATTGAAGATAAAGATTTAAAAGTTCTTTTTAATATGGTATTTACAACCTCACCAAACAGACAGTACGGATATGATCATCGTTTTGATAATGCACTCTATTTAGATGAAGAATTAGTAGAAAAATTTCCAGCTATTCTTACCGAAGCCACAGCAGAGTGCGGAGATTTTCTAAAAGAATTTGCAGGTCCAATTTACTTTGATACATTTGGTGAAAAACCATTTGCACCTGTTAATAAACCTGCATGTCTTAAGCTTTCAGCAGAGCAGCAGCAGCTGTCACAAAAAATGAATATTCAACGTAGCCAGATCATGGATGAATACATCTCACGTTCAACCACAAGCTTTTGCATTGTTGGATTCCCATTACCTGAAATTGGGGAGAAATTTGTAGAGATCTTCGAAGAAACAAATGCTATAAATATGATAGATACGATCCATCATGAAGATATACAACAGCATATTGTTGATGCACTTGACAAGGCAGATTTTGTACATGTGAAAGGCAAGAATGGAAACCTTACTGACATAAAAGTTAAGATGCAAAAGTTGGACGATCCAGCTAAGCAAACCAATTTTGTTAATTGTGGCGCTGATGTTAATATTCCAGTAGGTGAGGTATTTACGTCTCCAACTTTAGCAGGAACAGATGGTATCCTTCATCTCAAGGAAACATTCTTGAAGCAATTGAAATTTGTTGATCTGAACCTGAAATTTAAAGATGGTTATGTAGATGAATATTCATGTGCAAACTTTGAGAAAGAAGAAGATAATAAAAAATACATAGAAGAAAATCTACTCTTCCCTCATAAAACTTTACCAATTGGAGAATTTGCAATTGGAACAAATACTCTTGCCTATGTAATGGCACAAAAATTCGATATTTTATCAATAATGCCGGTACTCATTGTAGAAAAGATGGGACCTCACTTCG
>CAXCCM010000288.1:0-1542 GCA_963981005.1 uncultured bacterium
CCTAACTTCTGATATTTATACAGAATATGCAGGTGTGAATGAGCAGGAGAAAATCAAGAACTTTATTAATGATGCCTATGTTACTTATTCTGGAACTTCAACTCCTTTAGAATATATTCTTTTGGGTGGAGATGATGAGATAATTCCAATTAGAACAGTGTTTATTGATACAGGTTGGGGCACGTTAGACTACAATATGCCTTGCGATCTCTATTACGGATGTTTAGATAATAATTGGGATGGAAATGGGAATGGAACTTATGGTGAAGTTGCAGATAATGTTGATCTCATTCCGGAAGTTTCTGTTGGTAGATTCACTGCCGAAACCCAAGAAGAATTTGATAACATATTTTATAAAACTTCATATTATGTAGATAATCAGACTTTTACAAATGATGTTGTTACATTGTTAGGTGAAAATCTTAACAATAATCCTTTAACATGGGGTGGAGATTATAAGGATGAAGTTGCTGATTTGGCTCCAAGTTTAGATGCAGATTACCATGTGAATAGACTTTATGAACGTGATGGAACGTATAACTCAGATTGGGTTCGTGATGCAATTAATGGTGGACTTTCTGTTATTAATCATATGGGTCACTCAAACGAAAATATTGTTTTCGGTCAGACAACAAGTTATGTGAATACTTATACAAATACAAATTATGGTTTTGCTTATACTCAAGGTTGTTATCCTGCCGCTTTTGACGAATTGACAAGTTTATCAAACGAGAGTATTGGTGAGAATCTTGTAATGTCGGAGCACGGTCTGTTTGCTTTTATTGGAAACACAAGATATGGTTGGTATAGCCCCGGTAATACCGACGGGCCTTCCCAATATTATGATATTGCTTTTTTTGAAGCTATGTTCAATGATGATCAGCGTCAGTTGGGAAAATCATTATCGCAATCTAGAACTGAACTTGTAAATATGGCTTTAGATAGTAATGTGATGCGCTGGGTTCATTATGAATTAGTAATTTTTGGTGATCCTTCGGTTGAAGTGAAATATGCAAATGGTTCGTTCCCGTATATTGAGCCGGTAGGAGTATTTTATGATGACTCTTTATATGGTGATGATGATAACACTCCAAATCCGGGAGAGCAAATAGAAATATTTATAGAACTAGAAAACATGGAAGGCTGGGCTGATGCAGAAAATGTAACTGCAACTATTGAGTTTGAAGATAGTACAATTGAAGTTATTGATGGAACAGCTGATTTTGGGAACATACCTGTTGGAACATCGCTTACAGGTCCTTCTTTTATTATTCAAGCCCCTCAAGACTGTAGTTACGATACATATAATTACACATTGTATGTTACTGCCCCTGTAACTGGTGGCGGAGTATTTGAACAAGAGTATTCAATGGAATTTGAAGTATCATTATTCCAACAAAACTGGCCTTGGTCTGCAAGTAACCAAGTTTTCTCAAATCCAATAATTTCAGATTTTAACGAAGATGGATTTAAGGATATTCTTATTGTTGATGCTGAATCAAATGTTAATTTACTTCAACCAGATGCGCAGATGATAAGTGG
>CAXCCM010000289.1:0-1525 GCA_963981005.1 uncultured bacterium
TTATAAAAGCGGGAAACCGGTAAAAATCATTTTAGAGCGAACTGATGATATTCAGATCACAACAAAGCGTCATCCTTCAAGAGTAGAACTGAAAACATGGACAGATCCAACAACAAAAAAGATAAAGAGATGTCGTATAGATTACCGTCTTGATGCTGGAGCATATCAAACATTATCACCTGTTGTTTTGGCTCGAGGAGTCTTGCATTCAATAAGCGGATACTCGGTACCAGACGTATTTATTCGTGGACGCATGTTTAGAAGCAACACACCTTCTAATGGCGCTTTCAGGGGTTTTGGTGCACCGCAGGCATTTGCAGCAATGGAAGCTCATGTAGATAGAATTGCAGACGATATGAATATTGATCCTTACAAATTCAGAAAGATAAACCTCTTTAGGATAGGTGATGAATTCCCAACCACTCAGAAAGTTGTGGAAGAGAATCTTTCTGACTGTTTAGAGCGAGTTATTCAGAGATCAGATTACCATAAAAAATTAAAAGAATTTGCTGAATGGAATAAAACACATAAAGATAAAAAAGGTATTGGAATTTCTGTTGGCTACCATGGTGGTGGTTATACTGGAAATGGTGAAAAAATTCTAGATTCGGAAGTAAAAGTAATTGTAGATAAAGATGCAAATGTTAAAATCTTCGTTGCAAATACCGATATGGGACAAGGTGCACACACTACATTAGCACAGATGTTCTTCGAGGCTATCTCGCATCCTCGCGAAAAATGCTGGGTTCAGCTTCCTAATACAAGCAAAACGCCAAATAGCGGACCTACAGTAGCTTCCCGAACTATATATATTATTGGAAATCTATTAAGAAAATTTGCATTCCAGATAAAAGATGATCTCGGATTTGATAATCTTGAAGATTATGTGAAAACCCATCAAAATGAATTTCCACAAGAATTTCGCAAAAACTTTGTTCCAGATAAATCTGTTATTTTTGATGAGGATACGAATGTAGGAATCGCTTACAAAGATTACTCTTGGGCAGCTTGTGCAACTGAAATTTTGTTCCATGCAGATACTTATAAAATTGAGTTAACGAAAAGTTGGAATGTGATGGATATTGGAAAAGTTGTGAATGAGAAGATCGCAATGGGACAAGCTGAAGGCGGTATTTTGCAAGGTTTAGCTTATGGAGTAAGTGAGTTCTTCTACAAACCCGGCTTTGGAAGAATGCACGGCTTTACAGATTATGCTCTTCCAACAACTCTAGATCTTCCTGAAATGGATATTGAATTTATTCATACAGATAGTGAGATCGCTAAAGGACTGGGTGAAATACCAATGGACTTTCCTGCACCTTCTGTGAGGAATGCATTCCATAATGCTACCGGAATTCTCATTGATGAATACCCACTTATTCCAGAAAGATTGTTTAATGAATTGAGTAAAGCAAACAGTGGAGGTAAATAAGTGAAAATTAATTTTATTCTAAATAGACAAAATGTTGCAATTGATGTAGATCCGATGAAGCGATTATTGGATGTATTGCGTGAAGATTTTGAT
>CAXCCM010000290.1:0-1514 GCA_963981005.1 uncultured bacterium
TAACAACGGCATGACCCGTGGCTGAAGCGCAGCGTAAGCCATCGGGTCAATGCACTCGTTGGAAAATTAATGATTACTATTAAATTCTCACTAGTGTCTCACTGATTGCTTAGTGATTCGTTGTAAAAGCTTTTAAATATTGACCTAAGAAGATTTTTTATATTTTTCGATTTGAATTTTCTTCCAGCTTCCATTGTAGTTTTCAGTTTAGCGGCTGAGAACACAATGAATCCTGGAAGAAGTGTCTTTTCTCAAATTGTAGATCTGTATCCGAAATACCATTTCGACAAACTGGTTCAAAAATACAAAGGAGATTTTAACACCCGGCACTTCAAAACCTGGGACCAGTTCCTTTGCATGACTTTTGCCCAATTGACCTATCGTAGTAGTCTAAGAGATATTGAAGCTTGTCTTCTTGCACAGCCTCAAAAGCTCTATCATATGGGCATAAACGGGAAACCATCCCGAAACAATATTGCGAGAGCGAATCAAAGAAGAGATTGGCATATTTACTTTGAATTCGCCCAGATTCTTATTGAACGTGCCAGAGAACTATATCACCATGAGAATCCAATCTCAGAAGAACTGAATAGTACCGTTTATGCTTTGGATGCAACAACGATAGATTTATGTCTATCGATGTTTCCATGGGCATCGTTTAGAAAAAAGAAAGGGGCTGTGAAACTGCATACCCTCTTGGATTTAAATGGCTCTATTCCTTCCTTCATAAAGATTACAGATGGCTTGGTACACGAAGTTCGCATCTTAGATGAAATCATGCTGGAACCTGGCTCCTATTATCTGATGGACCGAGGATACCTTGATTTTAAAAGGCTCTACCGGATCCATCTTAATCATTGTTTCTTTGTTATCCGAGCTAAAAAGAACTTGAAATTTAGGCGACTCTATTCGTCACCCTTTGATCCGGTATCCAAGATCAGGGCCGATCAAATCGGAGTTCTTGAGGGGTTTTATACCAAACAAGATTATCCGGAAAAACTCCGTCGAATCAAAATCTATGATGTTAAAAACGACAAATATCTGACATTTCTAACCAATAATTTTGAAATCTCAGCCATCACGGTTGCTGAGTTATACAAAAACAGATGGAAGGTCGAGTTGTTTTTCAAATGGATCAAACAGCATCTGAGAATAAAGCAATTTTATGGAACTTCGTTCAATGCCGTAAAGACACAAATCTGGATTGGAATTTGTGTATATGTGGCGGTAGCGATCATCAAGAAAAAGCATGATATTCCATTCTCACTCTACAAAATTCTACAGATATTGAGTGTTACGATTTTTGAAAAAGTTCCAATTTATCAGCTGGTTAAAAATGAGAGTTACAAGAATATAAAACTAGAAGACCCTAACCAGCTGACATTATTTGATTATTAAACGGGACACTAGTGTTCATGTATATATATCAAAACCACAATGCCAATTCAGGTAAAAGAATGGAATAGGAGTAGTAATAAAAAAACCAATGATTATTTGCAGATTGAAACTTTTAT
>CAXCCM010000291.1:0-1514 GCA_963981005.1 uncultured bacterium
GTTACATCAGGGTACACGAGTGCGAAAGATGCATTCATCTTATCGTTCCACTTTCCGAACAATTGGAGAAGTACCAATTGCAACAGTTACTCGTGAGAAAATAACACCGATAAAACAAGATTATAATCGTAGAAGAAATGATAGAAAGGTAACTATTCTGCCCTATTATGAAGATAAAGTTGCAATGCTTTATTACTATCCAAATATGCAACCAGACATGATCTATTCACTTATAGATAATGGTTATAAAGGAATTGTAATTGCCGGAACTGGATTGGGACATGTGAATAAACCTCTATATCCAGCAATAAGGAAATGTCAGGAATTGGGAATCCCAATTTATATGACAGTACAAACATTGTGGGGTTATGTTCATATGTTTGTTTATGATACTGGCCGCGATTTGATGAATTATGGAATAATTCCTGGGGAAAATATGCTGCCTGAAGTTGCAATTGTCAAACTTAGTTGGGCATTGGGTCAAACAGATGATATTGAAAAAGTAAAAGAGTTAATGCTTACTCCAATTGCAAATGAGATTACTAAACGTGAACCTTATAATGGTTATCTTGTTTATCAAGGTGGAATTCCTGAAGTTGAAGCTTTTATCAAAGATGTTCGTAAATAGTTAATCTCTGTTATCCTCCGATTACGCTCAGGATGACATAATCTATAGGAAAAATTATGTTAAAAAGATTTATTAAATATTACAAACCTCATAAATTTTTATTTATTTTAGATATGACCGTTGCTTTCTTGGCTGCTATTCTTTCTGTTTTCATGCCAATGCTCACCCGCACACTACTCAAGGTTCATATTCCTAATAAGGATTTAAACGGCATTTTTACTCTGATATTCATAATGCTGGGAATCATTATCTTCAAATCACTATTCACATACATCCGTATTCGTTGGGGTCATATAATGGGCGTACGAATGGAATCTGATATGAGATCAGATATGTTTGCCCATCTGCAAAAATTATCTTTCAATTATTTTGATAATGTGAAAACTGGGCATATCATGTCACGTATTTCTAACGATTTGAATATGATAGCAGAAGTTGCTCATCACGCTCCCGAAGATCTGATCATCTCAATTTTCATGATTTTGGGTTCATTCATTGCCATGTTCCATTACAATGTTTCACTTGCTTTTATCGCCATGATTCCGGTTCCACTTCTTATAGTATGGGGATTAACTTACGGTCATCGCATGAAAGGCGGATTTCGCCTTGTAAGAAAGCGAATTGCAGATATTAACAGCTCTGTAGAAAACTCTGTCCAGGGAATTCGTGAGGTGAAATCATTTACCAATGAACATCTGGAAATGGAAAAATTCGGTCATATCAATTTTTCTTTCCAACGTGCAAAAGAGAAGATGTATAAGATCATGAGCACATATTTTGCCGGTATGACCTTCCTAACTGATTTTTATTATCTTGTTGTTATCGGAGGTGGTGTCCTTCTTATTTATCAAGGCAAGATAGATGTCATCGATTTGCTTGCATTCAC